>CAZJRY010000032.1:0-21199 GCA_964548625.1 uncultured Mediterraneibacter sp. | reverse complement strand
AGCTGCCGCATGGTCTCAAATGTATTATACAGATCCAACTGTCCGTATCCCCACTCCCGGTTCGGATATTCCATTGTGCCGGGCCGCGCGGCTCCGAGGATCAGCAGGCTTTTGACCTGATAGGAATCAACTCCCGGACTTTTCCGGATATCAAGGATCCACTCCAGCATCAGCGCTGCCGCCCCGGCGGTCACGGCGGCGGCGGCACAGGCTCCGGTGCGGGACGAGAACCGGCCGCCCGGAAGCGCGCCGGCAACATTGACGCCCGGAGCCGTGATATCGGGTTTGAGACGTCCGGCGCGTGTATACCCCCTTCCCGATGACTGCGATACCGCGCCTGTAGTCCCGTTGTAATAGGATACGACTACAGGGCTGTCGGCGTTGGCCGGATTTGTCAGGGTACAGTACGGGTCAGACTCAAGGAAAAAGACCTCACCGGTCAGGAATTCCGTCAGCGGAAGCCATATATGGAAGCGTCCGTCCGCGACGGCAAGCGGCTCTACAATGATCTTCCAGATGCCGGGGGCAGGCGCGTTAAAACGGAAGAACACCAGCTCGGAACTGCTCTTTTCCACAAGGAGCCGGTAATCCACGGAGACTTTCGTCCGCTCGAACAGAAAATCGATCTCGGAGCTGTTCCCCACCCGGAAAGGAATGCGGGAGGTATTTTCCCCCGAAGGGGAGATGATGGATATAGAGAGGACATTGGGGACTTCGGTCCAGAGTTCCATTGAGAAGCCGGTTACATTTTCACCGACCCTTAATTCTACAGTCTTTGTATCCTCTGTGGTTTCCAGAATATTAAAATAATGATGCCGTTTGTCCGACTCATTTCCGGTGCCGATCACGGTGATGCGGTTTGCCCTCGTGCTGTAGCCCTCGATCAGAAAAGAAAGGGGCAGCGTGCCGATATGTCCGCCCATGCTGGAGCCGCACGTAACGCATATGACCAACGGCATCCCCAGACTGTCGGCAAGGTCATTCAGGTATTTGAGTCCGAGCATCAGGTCGGTCTCCTGATAACAGACCGCGCTGTCGGGGATAAAGTAGTAGTCCCGCAGGTACTGCTTTGCCTGTTTCAGTTTCACGACCGCGATCGCCGCTTCCGGGGCTGCTCCGAGGAACTGTTCTCCGGCATCGGCGCCGCCCGCCGCGAGACTTACGGCATACGTGCCGTGTCCGCTGTCATCTGTGGAGGGGACCAGTTCAAGCGGGTCTTCGGACAGAAGCGCGTCGTTGATCTGCTCCTGTGTGTATTCACTTCCGTAAGAAAACCCCTGCGGCGGTGTGCCGCTCTGTACTGTCTGATCCCAGATGGCCGCGATCCGGGTGGAGCCGTCAAGATTCCGGAATACACGGTTTGTATAGTCGATCCCGCTGTCCATAAAGCCGATCAGTACCCCGTTCCCTTTCAACTGAAGGGTCGGGTAATTCTGGACCGGGAGGATTCCGGCCTGATTCAGCGTCTCCATACTGACGGGAGCATAACATTTCGGGATGGAATTGTAGGAATACTTCGGGAGCGTGACGGGATCAGCGGTCCCGGCCGGGATGTAGATGCATTTATAGCCGAAGCCGGCGTCCTGTTCACAGTGACTGTCCTGCATAATACTGTCGAAAAAAGAAGTCCGGACGTGATTCCCGATAAAATCACGGCAGTCTTCGGACAGAATCTGTTCTCTGCATGTTTCGAGATCTGATGGCATAGCGTATATCTCCCTGATCATTGATCAAATAAGCCGGCGTAAGGATAAACCAATGCCCGCCTGAATCATCCTATGCAGGAGACGCCGCGGTTATGCAGGCATAAATCCGCCATCTGCCTGTCAGTCGCCGGATTCATATGCAGACATAAATCCGTCTCCTGACATCAGATGGCTGAAGTGTCGGTTAAAAAAGTATAAATTCCGGCAGTTTCCTTGAAGTTGACAGATAATAAGGTATAATAGTTATATATGTTTGGACGTCAAAGGAGGATGTCGGTTTTTTATTGTGATATGTCCGTGACGGACAAAAGAAGAAAGAAGGAGATATTGCTATGAGAGATTTTTTTGAAGACCTGGGAAAACGTATCGGCGAGACTGCGGAGACAATGACGAACATGGCGGGGGAAGCTATCGAGGTCCAGCGCCTGAAAAGCCAGATCCGTACTCTTGCGAGAGGGAACGCGGTGGACCTGATGGAACTCGGAAAGTCGATCTATGACCGCTATAAAGCAGGAGAGGAAGTGGACGAGGACGCGCGGAGGCTCTGCGATGCTGTCAAAGACAGAGAGGCGGCGATCGGTGAGTGTGAGGAGAAGATTTCCGAGATCAAAGGCGCTTCTAAATGCTCCAACTGCGGAAAAATGGTAGGAAAAGATATGGCATTCTGCCCGTATTGCGGAGAAAAAGTCGAGACGGCGGATGAAGCGGAGGATGAGGCCGCGGAAAGTGATGACGCGGCAGACGAGGCTGCGGACGATCATATGGAGCATGCAGAGGAGAAGGACGCGCAGAAAGATCCGGGTAAGTCAGATGAATAGAAAATGGCACCTGATCGGAACAGCAGGGTTATTTGCGGCGGACCAGATGCTTAAAACGTACGCGGAACAGAATCTGGAGAAAAAAGAAGAACGGAGACCGGCGGGACCGATCGTGCTGAGAAGGGTCCGTAATAAGGGGATGTGCATGGGCCTGCTGTCCGAAAACCAAAATGCGGTGCGTTATTTGTCGCTGGCAGCGGCAGGGATCGTGACAGTATATCAGGCGGCTGTGTCGCTCGGCAGAAAAGGATTCTGGAAAAAGAAGGGACTCCTCCTGCTGTCGGCGGGAGCATGGAGCAACACTTTCGACCGGTTTGCGAGGGGATATGTGGTCGACTATATCGGATTTGACGTGAAAGAGCCGAAGATCGCGAAGATCACATATAATCTGGGCGATTTCTTTATAGCGGCGGGATCTGTGATCCTGTCGCTGTGTTTCGTGTATTCCCCTTCAAAAAAGAAGATGCAGTAAGAGCATATTCAGCGGTCAGAATCCGACGGCTCTTTTTACTGCTCCGATATCTCCCGTAAATACGATCCCGTCCATGCCGAGACTTCTTCCGGCTTCAATATTTTTCTCAAGATCGTCGATAAAGAAACACTCTTCGGGCCTGAGAGAATAGGTCCGGAACAGATAGCGGTATATGGCGGGATCCGGCTTTGCCGTTTTCAGCGGAGCGGAGAAAACGACGCCGCTGAATTTTCTGAGCACCTCATATCTGTCTGCCCATTCGGCAAAATAGGCGGGCGCGTTGGACAAAAGATAAATGGGGATATTTCGTTCCGCCAATTCGTCAATAAAGCCGAGGGTTTCTTCCCGGGGCGTGATATAACGCGGCCAGTCTTTGAAAAAGACACGGACCTGACCGGCAAGACGCTCCGGAACGGCGGCGACGCATTCTTCTATATATTCATTGTAATCGATCGTTCCCTTATCCAGTTCTCCCCATTTCTCATAGATGACGGAACAGAGCAGACCGCAGTCCTCATCTGATCCGCAGAACTGCTTCATTATGTATCTGCCGTCAAATTTTCCGATCACATTTCCAAAATCAAATATTATATTTCTGTATTTCATAAAAAAACTCCTTGCATTCTATGAGATTATGTGATATCATATCAATCGTGTCAGAGATGACGCGGGTGTAGTTCAATGGTAGAACACCAGCCTTCCAAGCTGGATACGTGAGTTCGATTCTCATCACCCGCTTTTTTTGTGCGATAAATCCGGCCGCCGGCCGCTGTGCTCACGCGGGCGGACACCTGCCGGGACTATAATCTCATTCCTGCCTTCAGCATACGGAACATCCGTCTTGCCGCGTTCAGATACAGTTCGTCCGCGCGCTCCATCGCTTCACTAAGCGGCATGATCCCGTTCACGGTAGTGATGATCGAATCGATTCCGCATTCATAGATATCTTCCGCTCCTTTTCCCATGCTGCCGACAATGGCTACGGCGGGAATATTGTGCTTCTTACAGCGCATGCCCACGCCCTGAACGACTTTTCCGAAGACCGACTGCCAGTCTGTGGCTCCTTCACCGGTCACTACAAGGGAGACTCCGTCAAGCTTTCGGTCAAAATCGACAAGGTCAAGCACGGTTTCGATTCCGGATTTCAATTCCCCGCCCAGAAATGCCATAAGCGCTGCCCCCAGTCCGCCGGCTGCTCCGGCTCCTGCGACCTCATCCATATTGATGCCGGACTGCCCGCGGAGGACATCCCTGTAATTTTGCATTCCTTTTTCGAGTTCTTCAAGTATCTCCGGCGTACCGCCCTTCTGTTTCCCGAAAGTGTATGTAGCGCCGTTCTCGCCGCACAGGGGATTGGTGACATCGCACATCACCGTGAAAGAAGCGTCTTTTACGAGCGGATGAATGCCGGCCGTATCGATTTCCTTTACATTTATGAGATCCATGCCGCATCCGGAAAGTTCGTTTCCGTCTTTATCGAGAAACCTGACGCCCAGAGCGCGCATGCAGCCCATTCCGCCGTCATTGGTAGCGGAACCGCCGATGGCTATGGAGATATCACGGCAGCCTTTTGTCAGTGCATCGGCGATCATCTCTCCGGTGCCGTAAGAAGAAGTGCGGCGCGGATCGCGGAGAGGACCGGGTACAAGGGGGAGTCCCGAGGCGGAGGCCATTTCCATGACAGCTCTCCGGCCGTCCAGTATCCCGTAGTAACTTTCGGTCATTTCACCTAACGGTCCGTGGACAGAAAGTGTGACTTTTTTTCCTCCGACAGCAGACAAAACCGCGTCGGTCGTCCCTTCGCCGCCGTCGGCCGCTTCCACAGACGTACACTCGCAGGAGGGAAAGACTTCACCGGCGGCAAGGGAGAGGAGCTCGGCGGTCCGCCGGGAAGAAAGGCTTCCTTTGAAAGAATCTGACGCAAATAAAAATTTCATATGATTTCACCTCGTATAGATCAGAATGTTTTTTATAAAGATATTTTATCCGGAAAAAGATCTTATGTCACGGGTTCTCCGAACAAAAAGGACCGCCTTTTTTGTGCCGGAAATACAAAATGCGGGAACGGCGCGCGGGAAGCCGGCTATTTTTCCTGTTTTTCAGGATCTGCGGCGGCAGCTCTTTTAAGATAGTAATAAAGGAATGTCATAAAATATTTATCCTGCGGGGATGACTGCGGATTAACGCCAAACAGCCCGCGCAGTTTATTGTACTGGTAAGTGAAGGTGTTTTTATGCATGTAAGTTTTCTTCGCGGCAGCGGCAATATTAAAATCACTGTCTATCAGGCTCCCCACAATCTCCAGATAACGGCCGCGGACTTCTTCGGACATATCGTCCCCGTATACGCCGTAAATCTGACGCAGTTTCCGGAAGGGGATACACTGAGCCGTATATCTGCCGATATGGTCATAGAACCGGACGATGCGGTCCGGACTGTCTGTGTGTTCTTCCAGCCATCTGCAGTGCATGTAGGAGGTATGATATTGAAGCGGGCTGCTCTGGAGAGTGCCGGCGTAAAAAAAGCATGCCGTATCCTCGGAAGGGAGATGGTCCGTGATCCACTGCAGGTACTCTGAGGATAAAAGAAGATGATCTTTCACAGCGGATGAAGACCGCCCTCCGGGAAAGACGGACGGACCGGACTTGAAGAGCAGTATATAGTCTTCCTCCGGGAGAAGAAGGATGTCCTCTTTGCAGTACAGCGGGCAGCTTTTCATGAGAGAGGCCACGGACTGCCTGTCAGATCCGTCGGCACGGCAGAGAATGGCCTGCCGCGGGATATCCGCGCGGTAACCGAGTTCCCTTATCAGTCCCCGCAGTTTATCGGGAGCCGGAACTTCGTCGCCGAGGATTATTTCCGACAGGCGTTCTTCCTTTGTCTGACGGCGCAGCGAACGTATTTTCTGATTCTCGTACCGGATCATCGTCTCGATGGCCATTTTGATGATAAGAGCAATGGGACGGATCTCTTCGGGAGCGCCGGTGACGCCCACGACCCCTTCGCGTCTGCCGTCGATGTCGATGGCCATATTGATCCCCGGGCTGACGCCCGGATAGTCCGTATCAGAAGCTACGGTAATGATATCCTCTCTGCCGTGCAGGATCTGCCACGCCGGTTCATGATAGGCGCCGATGCGGTCCGGATTGCGGCTGGCAATGATGATCCCCTCATCGTTCATAATATTTACATTGTAATCAGTATACTTTGTGATCTGTTCGATCAGTTTTTCCGCAAGGGATATTTCGAGCATGGCATCCTCCGTGAATGAATGTATATTCTGATTATAGGTCAGCACGGCAGAGATATCAAGCGCCGCGACGGCCGGACCGATATGTTGTATCTTCAGATTGTATCATTTTTTTTGCTGTGATATACTGTAAGAAATCAATCAGGAAGGTCAGGAGATGGAAATGAGATTTAATATTACAGATAATGTGATCGTAAGGGCGCTGAATAAGATCTGCGATATGGTCTGCCTCAATATTCTGTGGCTTGTCTGCTGCATTCCGGTCATAACGATCGGGGCATCCACAACGGCGCTGTACACGATCATGCTGAAAATGGTGAAAAATGAAGAAGGATATATCTTCCGGGGATTCTTCCGGGCGTTCAAGTCGAACTTTAAGCAGAGTACGGTCATATGGATCGTCCTGCTCCTGGCCGGAATTATCTGCCGGATCGACGCCGGAGCGGCAGGGACGATATCCGGAACTGCCGGGCTTATTATGAGAAGCGTATTTTATCTGATAGGATTTATCCTGCTGTCAGTTATGATCTACGTATTTCCGCTGACCGCACGCTATGAGAACAGTATACGCGCCACGTTCCGCAACGCGCTGATTCTTACAGTCGCAAAACTTCCGTATACCGTTCTGATGGCCGTTGTGACAGCCGCGGCGGTAATAGCGTCTCTGTGGAATTCGGTGACGCTGATGTTCGCGATCCCGCTCTGGCTTCTGATCGGAGGATCGCTGATCGCGTGGATCAATTCTTATATATTGCTGAGGGTATTCTGCATTTTTGAAGATAATGAGAACAGTACAGAGGAAAAGGAGTAAGAGATGAACTTTCTTGAAGAACGAATTCAAAAAGACGGTGTAGTGAAAGAAGGAAACGTACTGAAGGTGGACAGCTTCCTGAACCATCAGATGGATATCAGGCTGCTGGAGCAGATGGGGGCCGAGTTCAAGCGCAGGTTTGCGGACAGGCCGGTCAACAAGATCCTGACGATCGAGGCGTCGGGGATCGGAATCGCCTGTATCGCCGCGCAGCATTTTGATGTTCCGGTTGTGTTCGCGAAAAAATCACAGAGCATTAATCTGGACGGCGATATGTATGTCGCGGAAGTAGAGTCCTTTACACACAAATGCATCAATCATGTGATCGTGGCGCAGAAGTTCCTCTCGCCGGAGGATCATGTACTGATCATCGATGATTTCCTGGCAAACGGGTGCGCGCTCCAGGGGCTGATCCAGATCGTCCAGTCCTCCGGGGCAACAGTGGAAGGGATCGGGATCGCCATTGAAAAAGGCTTCCAGCCCGGCGGACGGATCATCCGGAACCTCGGTTTTCAGCTTGAGTCGCTGGCGATCGTGGACGGTATGAATGCAGAGACCGGGGAGATTCAGTTCAGGGAACAGTCAAAATCTGTAAACTGTTAAAATATAATCTTCATAACAGATGAAAATGGCAGGAGGAATCATCGTGAAATTAAATAAATTACTGGAACGGCTGGAATACGAAGTTGTGCAGGGCAGCGACGGAATTGAGATCACGACGCTGATCAACGACTCCAGAAAAGCGGAAGAAGGATCTGTCTTTGTCTGCATCAGCGGCGCCGTATCCGACGGACATAAGTACATCCCGGCTGTGGCGGCGAAAGGCGCGGCCGCCGTTGTCGTGGAGCGCGAGGCGGAAGCCCCGGAGAATGTGACCGTGATCCGGGTGGCGGATACGAGATACGCGCTGGCTCTCATGTCCGCGGCGTATTTTGATTATCCGGCGGAGAAGATGAAAGTGATCGGCATCACGGGGACGAAAGGAAAGACGACGACAACTTATATGATCAAATCGATCCTCGACAGTGTGGGATACAAAGTCGGACTGATCGGGACGATCGAGGCAATTATCGGGGAGAAGAAGATCCCGGCGGCGAACACGACTCCGGAATCTTACACGATCCAGAAATACTTCGCGCAGATGGTGGAAGAAGGGTGCGACTGTGTTGTGATGGAGGTTTCCTCACAGGGGCTGATGCTCCACCGCACGGCTGGAATCCCGTTTGAGATCGGGATTTTCACAAACCTTGGAAAAGACCATATCGGCCCCAATGAGCACAAGGATTTTGACGATTATAAACGATGCAAGGGACTTCTGTTCAAACAGTGCAGGCTCGGGATCGCAAATGCGGACGACAAGTATTTCCGAGATGTATTTCAGGGGGCGACATGCCGCGTAGAGACGTTCGGATTTTCCAAAGAAGCTGATCTGAGAGCGGAGGACGTGCAGCTTGTCTCAAAACCGGGCTATCTCGGCGTTGCGTACCATGTGGCAGGGCTGATGGATTTCGATGTTGAGATCGACATTCCCGGCACGTTCAGTGTATATAATTCACTGACGGCGATCTCCGTGTGCCGTCATTTCAATGTGCCGGCAGAGAAGATCAAAGACGCGCTTAAGAAGGCAAAAGTAAAAGGGCGTATTGAGATGATCAGGGTATCCGATGAATTTACACTGATGATCGACTACGCGCACAATGCCATGAGTCTTGAGAGCCTGCTCACTACACTGAAAGAATACGATCCGAAACGGCTCGTCTGCCTTTTCGGATGCGGGGGCAACCGTTCAAAGGACCGCCGCTACGAGATGGGAGAAGTATCGGGAAGGCTTGCGGACCTTACGATCATCACATCGGATAATCCGAGATTTGAGGAGCCGCAGGCGATCATCGACGACATCAAGATCGGCATCGGGAAGACAGACGGTAAATATGTAGAGATCTGTGACCGGAAAGAGGCTGTCAAATACGCGATCGGACACGGACAGCCGGGCGATGTGATCGTTCTCGCGGGTAAAGGACACGAGGACTATCAGGAGATCAAAGGCGTAAAATATCCGATGGATGAGCGCGTATTGATAGCGGAAGTATTAGAAGAACTGAAGCGGGAAAAAGATCAGAAATAACATAGAAAAGAATCGGAATGAATTCGGAAAGAAAGGGTTCATGTGTTTGCAGACGTTATCGTAGATATACAGCATGAAAAACTGGATAAGATCTTTCAGTACCGGATTCCGGAAGCCATGGAAGGAAAACTGGAGCCGGGTATGGAGGTGCTCGTCCCTTTCGGAAAAGGGAACCGCCGGATCAGGGGGTATGTGACCGGGATTTCGGAGACATGTGGCTATGACCTTTCAAAAGTGAAAGAGATTATTGAAATTCCGGAGCGCGGGATGGAGATCGAGGCAAAGCTGGTTGCCCTGGCTGCATGGATGAAGGAGAATTACGGCGGCGCCATGATCCAGGCATTGAAGACCGTACTCCCCATTAAGCAGAAGGAGAAAGCAAGGGTAAAGAAGCGGCTGAGGCTTCTGCTTGACGAGGACACGGGAAAGTGCCGGCTTCATTATTATCTGGAGAAAAATCAGAAAGCAAGGGCAAGGCTGATGGCAGCGCTGCTTGACGACCATGTTCTGGAATATGAACTCGTGACGAGGAAGCTGAATATCACAATGCCTGTTATCCGGGCTCTGGAAGAACAGGGGGTACTGGCAATCGAGACGGAGCGGATATTCCGGATTCCGCTGAAGCAGACGGAACGGCGGGAGCAGGAGATCGCTTATACGCCGGAACAGCGCAGTGTGATCAGCCGGTTCAGGGAGGATTATGAAAAAGGCGCGCGCCGTACATACCTGATCCACGGCGTGACCGGCAGCGGCAAGACGGAAGTCTATATGGAGATGATCCGTACAGTCGTGGAGCAGGGGAAACAGGCGATCGTCCTCATCCCCGAGATCGCGCTCACATATCAGACAGTGATGCGTTTTTACCGGAGGTTCGGAGACCGGGTGGCTATCATGAACTCCCGGCTGTCGGCAGGAGAACGGTATGATCAGATGATGCGCGCGAAAGCCGGGCAGGTGGATGTGATGATCGGCCCCAGATCCGCGCTGTTCACACCGTTTCCGGATCTGGGGCTTATCGTGATAGACGAAGAACATGAACCCGCCTATAAGAGTGAACAGACGCCGCGCTACCATGCGAGGGAAACCGCGATACAGCGGGCAAAGACGGAGAATGCCAGCGTAGTGCTCGGCAGCGCTACGCCGTCTATGGAGGCAATGTATCGCGCCAGACGGGGAGAGTATATACTCTTCGAGATGAAGAACCGCTCGCGCATGCAGCGCATGGCAGAGGTATATACCGTGGATATGCGGGAAGAATTAAAGAGCGGGAACCGTTCGATCCTGAGCGCGAAGCTTCGTGAGCTGATGGAGGACCGTCTGGGAAAAGGAGAACAGGTCATGCTCTTCCTGAACCGGAGAGGATATTCCGGATTTATCTCCTGCAGGGAGTGCGGGCATGTGGTGAAATGCCCGCACTGTGATGTGTCGCTCTCTGTCCACAGGGACGGAAAGATGCGCTGCCATTACTGCGGGTACGAGCAGCCGAAGATCACAGTCTGCCCGGAGTGCGGATCACGCTATATCGGCGAGTTCCGGGCGGGTACACAGCAGGTGGAAGAGATCGTGCATGAGACATTTCCGCAGGCCCGTGTGCTGCGGATGGATATGGATACGACGAGACAGAAAGACGCCTATGAGAAGATCCTCTCCGCGTTTGCCAATGAAGAGGCGGACGTCCTTGTGGGGACACAGATGATCGTGAAAGGGCATGATTTCCCGAATGTAACGCTGGCAGGGGTGCTGGCCGCGGATATGTCCCTCTATACCGGAGACTACCGGTCCGGGGAGCGTACATTCCAGCTTCTGACTCAGGCGGCGGGCCGGGCCGGACGCGGTGAGAGACCCGGCGCGGCAGTGATTCAGACTTACGATCCGGGGCACTATGCCATAGAAACGGCGGCAGCCCAGGATTATGAGGCTTTCTATGAGGAAGAGATCCGGTATCGGGAATTGATGGGATATCCGCCGGCGGCACAGCTTCTGGCGGTGTTTGTGTCAGGAGAGGATGAAGCGCTTCTGGAGAAAGGGTGTCACTATCTTAAAGAATTTACTCTCAGGGTGATCCGCGGACCCTCCGGCAATGAAAAGATGCGTACAGGGAAAACAGGCGCGCAGCGGGGAACTGCGGCGGCAGATGTGATAGGACCTGCAAGTCCGGGGATCGACAAGATCAAAGACGTATATCGCAGAGTGATCTATATTAAGGCGCAGCAATATGAGCTGCTGGTAGGGATAAAAGACAGAATAGAGAAGTATATTGAGATGAATTCAGGTTTTGACAGCATGCGGATTCAGTTCGATTTCAATCCGATGTAAAAAAAATACAGGGAAAAGAGGAAAAATCATGGCAATCAGACAGGTAAGAGAGATTGGAGACGACATATTGACCAAGCAGTGCAAAGACGTTCCGAAGATGACGCTGCGCACGAAAATACTGATCGGCGATATGCTGGAAACGATGTATGAATATAACGGCGTCGGGCTTGCGGCTCCGCAGGTCGGCGTCTTAAAGAAGATCGTGGTCATCGATGTGGGAGAAGGACCGATCGTCCTGATCAATCCGGAGATCATTGAGACGTCAGGTGAGCAGACCGGCGAGGAAGGATGCTTAAGCGTACCCGGAAAATGGGGGATCGTGACAAGGCCGGACCATGTAAAAGTACGCGCCCTCGATCAGGAGATGAATCCCGTCGAACTGGAAGGAGAGGGGCTTCTGGCAAGGGCCGTCTGCCATGAGATCGACCATCTGTCAGGGGAACTCTATGTGGATAAGACTGAGGACGGTCTCCATGACGTGACATATGACAATGAGGAAGGCGAAGAAACGGAGGAATAGACAGATGCGGGTGATATTTATGGGAACCCCGGACTTTTCCGTGGGAACGCTGGAAGCCCTGATCGCGGCAGGTCATGACGTCTGCCTGGCAGTGACCCAGCCGGATAAGCCGAAGGGAAGAGGCGGAAAGACGCAGTACACGCCGGTCAAGGAGAAAGCGATGTTCTATGGCATACCGGTGTATCAGCCGAAGCGAGTGCGCGATCCGGAGTGTGTGGAAGAGCTGAGAAAATACCACGCGGATGTGATCGTTGTCATCGCGTTCGGCCAGATCCTGCCGAAATCTGTTCTTGAGCTGACGCCTTTCGGATGTATCAATGTCCATGCGTCACTGCTCCCGAAATACCGGGGGGCTGCTCCGATCCAGTGGGCGATCATCGAGGGCGAAAGTGTGACCGGCGTGACTACCATGCAGATGGACGAGGGGCTGGATACCGGCGACATGATCATGAAGACAGAAGTGCCGGTCGCGGAGGATGAGACAGGGGAGACGCTCCATGACAAACTGGCGGCGGCGGGAGCCGAACTCTGTGTGAAAACGCTCAAAGCGCTGGAAGACGGAACCGCCGTACATGAGAAGCAGGGCGAAAGCCCTACAGCCTATGCGAAAATGCTCACAAAAGAACTCGGCAATATCGACTGGTCCCGGCCGGCAGTGAAAATCGAGAGGCTGATACGGGGCCTGGATTCATGGCCCGGCACATACAGTCACTGGAACGGGAAAGTGATGAAGATCTGGAAAGCGAAAGCGGAAAGGACCGGCAGCGGAAACAGCCGGCCCGGTACAGTTCTCGCTGTCGGGAAGGATGACTTTACAGTACAGACAGGGGACGGCGTCCTGCGTGTTCTGGAGGTGCAGATGCCGGGGAAAAAAAGAATGGAGACAGGGGCTTTCCTGAGGGGGAATACAATGCAGCCGGGCGACCTGCTGTCCTGACGGGAGGAAGAAGACGGAATGACTAAATCGGCAAACGAGCGGGAGATCGTGCTGGAAATCCTCCTTGAAGTGACAGAGAACGGTCAGTTCAGCCATATCATTTTGAGAGACGTGCTCTCGAAACACCAGTACCTTGAGAAGCGGGAACGGGCATTTATCACCCGCGTGACCGAGGGTACGCTGGAACATATGATCGAGATCGACTATATACTGGACCGGTTCTCAAAAGTAAAAGTGAGAAAGATGAAGCCGGTGATCCGGGGAATCTTAAGGAGCGCGGTATACCAGTTGAAATACATGGACAGCGTACCGGACCGCGCGGTGTGCGATGAAGCGGTAAAGCTTGCGGTAAGGAGGGGATTTTCCGGTCTGAGAGGATATGTAAACGGGGTGCTTCGGAGCGTGGCGCGAGGGCTGGACAGCGTGAAATATCCGAAAGAGAAGATGGAGGAACTGTCCGTGCGGTATTCCTGCCCGAAGTGGATCATGGATCTGTGGGGCAAAACGTATGGAACAGAAGTGATCGAGAAGATGCTGGAAGATTTCCAGCAGGAGAAGCCGGTTACAATACGCTGCTGCCTGAACCGGACGACTCCGGTCAGGCTGAGAGAACAGCTTGAATCAGAGGGCGTCAGAGTGGAGACGCACCCCTATCTGCCCTATGCGTTTCAGATATCGGGATATGATCATCTGAATGACCTTGCGGCATTCCGCGGAGGTCTATTTGCCGTGCAGGATATCAGCTCTATGCTGGTCGCGGAGGTCGCGGCCCCTGAGGCGGGCGCGCGGGTGATCGACGTCTGCGCGGCGCCCGGAGGAAAGGCGCTTCATACAGCTGAGAAGCTGTATATGGCAGAAGCACAGATTTTGAAAGATGATGATGCCGGGAAGAAGAGGGCCGCCGGCCATGTGGAGGCACGGGATCTGACGGAAGCAAAGGTGGAGCTGATCCGGGAGAATATCGAACGGACGGGTCTGACAAATATATCGGCGGTCTGCCGTGACGCATCGGTGCATGATAAGGACGCGGAGGAAAGCGCGGATCTTGTGATCGCGGACCTGCCCTGTTCCGGTCTTGGGGTGATCGGCAAAAAGCCGGATCTGAAATATAAGGCGTCCCCTGAAGGGATCGAAAGTCTCGTCAGGCTGCAGAGGCAGATCCTGAGCTGCGCGCAGTCTTACGTGAAACCGGGCGGAACGCTTGTCTACAGTACCTGTACCGTGGACCCGACAGAAAATATGGATAATGTACACTGGTTTCTGGCGAAGTATCCGGAGTTTGCCGCGGATGATATCCGTGACCGGATCTGTCCGGAACTGCGGGAAAGCGTCATGGAGAAAGGATGCATCCAGCTGCTCCCGGGGGTACATAAGAGCGACGGCTTCTTCATCGCGAAAATGGTAAGAAAACATGGAGGAAATCAGAAGCCATGAAAAAAGATATCCGTTCCTATGGATACACTGAACTGAAGAAAGAGATGGAATACATGGGAGAGAAAGGGTTCCGGGCAAAGCAGGTATATGAGTGGCTTCACGTCAAGCTTGCGGACAGTTTTGACGAGATGACAAATCTGTCGCTGAAACTGCGGGAGCGGATGAAGGAAGAGTACGAGATTTTTCCCGTTATTATGGAAGAACGTCAGATATCGAAGCTGGACGGCACGAACAAGTTCCTGTTCCGCCTGTATGACGGCAACATGGTGGAGAGTGTGCTCATGAAATACCGGCATGGCAATTCGGTGTGTATTTCTTCTCAGGCGGGCTGCAGGATGGGGTGCGTGTTCTGCGCGTCGACGATCGGCGGGCTGCAGAGAAACCTGAACGTATCCGAGATGCTGGGGCAGGTCTATCAGATTCAGAAGATCACGGGAGAACGGGTGGGAAATGTAGTCGTCATGGGAACCGGAGAACCGCTGGACAATTACGAGAATTTCGTGAAGTTTATCCGTATGCTGACCGACGGATACGGGCTTAACACCAGCCAGCGCAACGTGACGGTGTCCACCTGCGGTATCGTTCCCAATATGCTGCGTCTCGCGGATGAAGGGTTCCAGATCACACTTGCGCTTTCCCTTCACGGAGCCACTCAGGAAAAAAGGCGGAAACTCATGCCCGTCGCAAACAGGTATGACCTGCCGGATGTTCTTGCCGCCTGCGATACATATTTTGAGAAGACGGGCCGCAGGGTGACTTTTGAGTACAGCCTGATACACGGGGTAAACGACGGGGACGAGGACGCACGGGAACTGACCGCGGTCTTAAAACCACGGAACTGCCATCTGAATCTGATCCCGGTCAATCCGGTAAGAGAACGTCATTTTGCGCGTCCGGGCAGGGAAAATGCCCTGAATTTCAAAAATAAACTTGAAAAAAGCGGAATAAATGTTACTATAAGAAGGGAAATGGGCTCTGATATAGACGGGGCCTGCGGACAGCTCAGACACCGATTGGAAGAAGAGAAGACGAACGACGGGATTTAAGGAGACAGATATGAGGACATTTTCTATTACAGATGTGGGAATGGTACGACAAGTGAATCAGGATTATGTCTACGCGACAGACAATCCGCTTGGCATCCTCCGGAATCTCTTCGTAGTTGCCGACGGAATGGGCGGACACCGGGCGGGAGATTACGCCTCGAAATATACCGTCGAGGTCCTGAAGCGGGAACTTGCCATGAGTGAGGGTGAAGACGTGGAGAAATGCCTTGTCAAAGCTATCAAGACGGCAAACCGCGAGATCATCAAAGAGGCGTCCCGGGACAAACACTTAAAGGGAATGGGAACGACAGTCGTTGCCGCGACGATCATGAACCAGATGATGTATTTCGCCAATGTCGGGGACAGTCGTCTGTATCTGGTCAATCAGGGGATCCAGCAGCTTACGAAAGACCATTCGCTGGTGGAGGAGATGGTAAGGCTCGGGGGGATCAAGCCCGAGGAGGCAAAACACCATCCGGATAAGAACATTATCACAAGAGCTATCGGGGCAAAAGCCGATGTTGACGTAGATTTTTACGAGCACCGTCTGAAACGGGGAGACATCATACTGATGTGTACAGACGGACTGAGCAATATGGTGGAGGATGAAGAGCTTTTTCACATCGTTCAGGGAGGCAGGGATATCGTGGAATCCGGTCAGGCTCTTGTTGATGCCGCAAAGGAAAAGGGAGGTACGGACAATATAGGGGTTGTCCTGATAGAGCCGTTCGCAGATGAGGTGAGTGTATTATGATCAAAGAAGGAGTTATTTTAGGAAAACGGTATGAGATACTGGACCGTATCGGAAGCGGCGGCATGGCGGACGTCTATAAGGGGAAGGATCATAAGCTGAACCGGTTTGTGGCAGTCAAGGTGCTGAAAAGTAATTACCGTTCTGACGAAGTGTTTATCAAGAAATTCCTGAGTGAAGCCCAGGCGGCAGCGGGACTGATGCATCCGAATGTGGTAAACGTCTACGATGTGGGGCAGGACCGCGGCCTGTACTATATGGTCATGGAACTGGTGGAGGGGATCACGCTGAAGGACTATGTCGAGAAAAAAGGCAGGCTCTCAGCGAAAGAAACCGTCAGCATTGCCATCCAGATGGTGACAGGCCTTCAGGCGGCTCATAACCATCATATCATCCACAGGGATATCAAGCCGCAGAATATTATCATATCAAAAGACGGAAAAGTTAAAGTAACCGATTTCGGTATCGCGCGCGCGACTACGTCAACCCAGACGATCAGCACCAGCGTAATGGGATCGGTCCATTATACATCGCCGGAGCAGGCGCGGGGCGGCGTGGTCGATGAAAAAAGCGATCTTTATTCTATCGGAATCACTCTGTATGAGATGGTGACGGGACATGTGCCGTTTGACGGAGACTCTACGGTGTCAGTGGCATTAAAACATCTGCGGGAGCAGATCGTTTCACCGGCCGGGGAAGTGGAGGACCTTCCGTACAGCCTGGAGTGTATTATCATGAAATGCACCCAGAAAAATCCGGATCTCCGTTACCATGACTGTGCATCACTGCTGCTCGACCTGAAACGCTCTCTGGTCGATCCGGACGGTGATTTTGTTGTACTCGGAGCAGACTCCGGAGAGGATACCGACCGTACAGTCGTCATGTCTCCCGAAGAGCTGGAGCGGCTGCAGAGACAGTATGACGCCGACGAAGATGATGAGGACGACGAGGATGACGAGGACGGAGAGACCGAAGACGATGAAGATGATGAGGAGGAAGACGAAAAAAAGAGCCGCAGGAACAGGAAAGATTCCGGAAAAAAACGGATCAAGAAGATCCTTCTGATCGTGGCGGCTGTTGTGGCTGTACTTCTTATCCTGATCCTTGTGGCAAACGCAACGGGAATTTTCAGCGGGCCGGGGCTTGCTCAGGAGGAAGAAGAGACCGTAGAAGTACCGGATCTGCGCGGTATGACAGAGGAGGAAGCGCGGGAGGCGCTTGACGGGACCAATCTCGGGCTGAAAGTCGAAAATGAACGGCAGCCTTCCGGCCAGTATGAGGAAGGCGAGATCATGAGCCAGGATCCCTCGCCGGGAGACGAGGTTGAGCTCCACACAACGATCACGGTCGTGATCAGCAGCGGAGAGGCAGCTGAAATGACAGAGGTTCCGAATGTGGTCGGAAAAAGTGAGTCAGAAGCAGAGGAATTGATCCAGGACGCAAATCTTGTGGTGGTCCACGGTGAAGCGCAGTATAGCGACAGTGTGGATGAGGGCGACGTGATCTCCAGTGATCCTGTTGCCGGGACAGAAGTGGAAGAGGGGACTGAGGTGACGATCGTGGTCAGTCTCGGACGGGAGATGGTTACGGTGCCGACACTGACGGGGAAAAGCGCGTCCGCCGCGGAGTCGGCGCTCTCGAATGCAGGTCTGGTCGGAAGCGTGAGCAAAGATTACAGTGACACTGTCGCGGAGGGGCAGGTGATCTCTCAGTCAGTCTCTGCCGGCACTTCAGTGGCAAAGGGAACAACGATATCTTATGTGGTCAGTCTCGGACCGGAGACAACATATGTAACTGTTCCGAATCTGAGCGGATATACGGAGTCGGAGGCCCGTCAGCTTCTCAGGAATTCCGGACTCAGTGTCGGGACCGTAAGCGACGCGTACAGCAGTTCTGTGGAAGCGGGGCTTGTGATCGAGCAGACAGTCAGCGCGGGAAGTTCCGTAGAGGAGGGGACTTCGGTAGGTTTCACCATCAGTCTCGGACCGGAGTCCCAGCAGGGAACTGCGTCTAACGGAAATTCGGACAGCGGAGGAAATACCGATACGGACACAGGTGATGAAACGGATTGATCCTCAGGATTTTGCGGGAATGTCTATGCAGGGAAAAATTGTAAAAGGAATTGCCGGATTCTACTACGTTCACGTAGTAGAATCCGATGTTTATGAGTGTAAGGCAAAAGGAATATTTCGTAAAGACGGTGTAAAACCGCTGGTGGGAGACAATGTCGAGATAGAGGTTCTGGATGAAAAAGATATGGAAGGAAACATCTTGCAGATCCTTCCGCGCAGAAACGAACTGATCCGGCCGGCAGTCGCGAATATAGATCAGGCGCTTGTGGTGTTCGCGGTGGCAGAGCCCAGACCTCATTTTAATCTGCTGGACCGTTTTCTGGTCATGATGGAGAGCCGGGAGATCCCGGTCATCCTCTGCTTCAATAAGACCGATATAGCAGAAGATCCGGACATAGCAGAGCTCAGGGAGATCTATAAAGGATGCGGGTATCCGCTGATGTTTACCAGCGCAAAAGAAGAAAAGCACATCGGAGAACTAAGGGAAGTCCTGAAGGGCAAAACTACAGCGCTCGCGGGACCGTCCGGGGTCGGGAAATCATCTATCGTTAACCGGCTCCAGTCGGAGGTGAAGATGAAGACGGGGAGTATCAGCCGGAAGATCGAAAGAGGGAGACATACGACGCGGCATTCCGAACTGCTCGTGATCGGAGACGATTCCTATATTATGGATACTCCCGGATTCAGTTCGCTGTATATAAGCGACATTGACCGGGACTCGCTGAAATACTGTTTCCCGGAATTCGAACGTTACGGAGGAAAATGCAGATTTAACGGATGCAGCCATATACATGAACCGGACTGCGCAGTCAAACAGGCTGTGGAAGAGGGTAAGATACACAGATCAAGATACGGAGGCTATCTTGCCATGTATCAGGAGATTCATGCAGGAAAGAGGTATTAGTTTATGGAAAATATTCTTGCGCCATCTATACTTTCGGCAGATTTCAAGATACTCGGAGACCAGCTCAGGCAGACGGAAGAGGAGGGAGCGCGTTATATCCATTTCGATGTGATGGACGGGATTTTTGTTCCGAGCATTTCTTTCGGGATGCCTGTGCTTTCCTCGATCAAAGGAGCGACATCACAGGTGATGGACGTACATCTTATGGTCACGGATCCGGTACGCTATGTGAAGGAATTTGTAAAATGCGGCGCCGATATCATCACGGTGCATCTTGAGGCGTGCGAAGATCCGGCAGCAGCTCTGGATATGATCCGTGACTGCGGCATAAAAGCGGGCATCTCGATAAAACCGGGTACGCCGGTGGAGGCATTGAGGCCTTATCTTGATCCGGCTGACATGTTTCTGATCATGAGTGTGGAACCGGGGTTCGGCGGGCAGCTCTTTATGCCGGAATCCCTTGAGAGGATCCGGCGGCTTCGCGATATGCTGGAAGAGCGGCATCTCAGGAAGGATATAGAAGTGGACGGCGGCATCTACAAAAGCAATGTGGCGGAGGTGCTGAAAGCCGGCGCGAATGTTATCGTGTCAGGCTCCGGCGTTTATAAAGGGGACATCAGAAACAATACGGCGGGATTCATGGAGATATTGAAAGCTTATGAGTAAGAGAACTGTGATCGTGAGCGGCGGAATGCTTGAAGAAGATTTCGTGCTCCCGATATTAGAAAGTGAAGAAACAGAATTTATCATCGGTGTGGATAAAGGTCTTGAGTTCCTCTATAAACATGATGTCAAGCCTGATTATATCGTAGGGGATTTTGACAGTGTGTCCCGGGAACTTGTGGATTATTACCGGGAGGAACTGAATGTCCCGATCCGGGAGTTTAATCCGGTGAAAGATGCCTCGGACACTGAAATCGCGCTGAGGCTTTGTCTGGGGCTTAACAGAAAATCGATCTGGATCCTTGGAGGCACCGGAAACAGGATCGATCATCTGTGGGCGAATGTACAGTGTCTGCAGATCGCTCTGGAAGCGGGAGCGGACGCGCGGATCATAGACAGCTATAATCAGATCCGTCTTATCGACGGTGATATCACGCTGAGGAGGTCAGAGGCGTTCGGTCCGTATTTTTCCCTGTTTCCGCTGGAGATGCCGGTGGATGAACTGTCTGTCAGCGGAGCGAAATATCCTCTGAAGAATCATTTCCTCAAGCCCAGTGACAGCCTGTGCGTGAGTAATGAATTCGCGGAAGATGAAGTTACGATCTCATTCGTATACGGGAAAGTGATCCTGATGGAGACGAGAGATTGAAAAATCTGAAGAGGTTCAAGATTCCGGAACCAGAGCGAGACGACTTTGAAGAGACGAATTTGGAACGATGCTATACTTCGCTCATAGGTCCGTATAGTTCGTTTGCCGGCGTGACGGAACGCAAGGGTTACCTCAGAATCTATGGGAAGGAATCGCTAAATTCCAGATTTCATGTAAGTTTAGTGGCAAGAAGGCAGACGGAGCATGAATGTCAAGTGAGGACTTGTCCGGGTCATGACACCTTCACTGTACAGGGCAACTGCCAGTGCTTTTACATCCGCTCCATAGATTACATTGCTTTTATATTCTGACGGGATATGGAACTTGCCATTGTCATCTGCACAAATACGGATTTCTGTAATCTCCGGCAGCACTTTCACATCTACCACATATTTTGTAACATACTGTTCGCCGGACGGATTTCCGAGCGTGCAGATCTTATGCAGGCATTTGCCGGTCCCCCGCCTTTTTGGTCTGTAGATGGCGGCAGGGAACTATTTGAACTGTCATTCATTGTTTATAATGCTTTTCAGTCGGGCATTATCATCTTTAAGAGATTGGTTTTCCTGTGTTAAGTTGTCAATTTTGGCATTCAGACGGTCTACATCTTCTTTATGCTCAATCTTTTCTGCATGGAGATCTTTTTCAACAGCGTCCAGGCGAGCCGTAACATCTACTCTCCGGAAGCCAAAGAGGATCTGAAATAGATCCACTCCTACATTGCC
>CAZJRY010000031.1:0-21256 GCA_964548625.1 uncultured Mediterraneibacter sp. | reverse complement strand
GAAAGGGGAATAGGTAGTTCTAAGCAGAGGCAGACGTGACTTGCATAAGTCAGCCCGCACCTGAAATTTATCCTCTGAAAAGAGAAAAGATGGCTAACGACAACCATCTTTTTCCCTGTTTCATATTATAATGGAACTATGCGAAAACAAGCTTATTATAACGACTTTTTGAAATTGGGCAACAGAAACTTAAGGAAAATTTTTCTTGACGAATAGATAGAACTCTGGTATACTTTTACAAGTTTAAGAATAAACTGAAAATGTATGGCGCAGTAGCCAAGTGGTAAGGCGTGGGTCTGCAACACCCTGATTCACCGGTTCAAATCCGGTCTGCGCCTCTTAAGATCCCGGGAATTCAACACCGGGATTTTTATGTTCTTACAGGGAATTCTCCGGTTTACGGAGCTGCCCGACGGTGTTATACTATAATGAATATGATGTTGGGGGCAAAAGCCCCGGCTGCGATGCCTGCGGATTGTTTCGTGCTGCGCACTTCCGCAACCCCGGCATCATGAATATCGCGATAAGGAGTTTTGCTATGGAGCTGATAACGATTCGGAAGTTATTTAAGAACAGAGAAGAATATTTTGATAAGAAGGTTACAGTCGGCGGCTGGATCCGCAGTCTCCGTGATTCCAGAACATTCGGCTTTATCGTAGTGAACGACGGCTCTTATTTTCAGCCGCTTCAGGTTGTTTATCATGACAAGATGGCGAATTTTGCCGAGATTTCGAAATTAAATGTCGGAGCGGCGGTCATTGTAACCGGTACGCTGGTGGCGACCCCGCAGGCGAAACAGCCTTTCGAGATCCAGGCGGACGAAGTGCGGGTAGAGGGCGCGTCCGCGCCGGATTATCCTCTGCAGAAGAAGCGGCACAGCTTTGAATATCTGAGGACGATCTCACATCTGCGTCCGAGGACAAATACATTTCAGGCGGTGTTCCGTGTGCGCTCACTGGCGGCTTATGCGATCCACAAGTTCTTTCAGGAGAGAGGATTTGTGTATGTGCATACTCCGCTGATCACGGGAAGCGACTGTGAGGGAGCGGGAGAGATGTTCCGGGTGACAACTCTGGATCTCGAAAATGTGCCGAAAAACGAGGACGGGACAGTAGATTTCTCAAGAGACTTCTTCGGGAAGGAGACAAGCCTTACAGTGAGCGGGCAGTTAAACGGTGAGACCTATGCTCAGGCTTTCCGGAGCATCTATACGTTCGGTCCCACATTCCGCGCGGAGAATTCTAACACAACGCGCCATGCGGCGGAGTTCTGGATGATTGAGCCCGAGATCGCCTTCGCGGATCTGGAGGATGATATGGATCTGGCGGAGGACATGCTTAAATACATTATCGGTTATGTGCTGGAAAATGCTCCGGAAGAGATGGAGTTTTTTAACTCATTCGTAGACAGGGGCCTTCTGGAGCGGCTTCATAATGTGGCGCATTCCGATTTCGCCCGTATCACATACACAGAGGCAATCGAGCTTCTTGAGAAGAATAATGACAGATTTGAGTATAAAGTTTCATGGGGATGCGACCTTCAGACAGAGCATGAGAGATACCTTACGGAGCAGATTTATAAGCGCCCGGTATTTGTGACAGACTACCCGAAGGAAATCAAGGCTTTTTATATGAAACAGAATGATGACGGGAAGACTGTCGCGGCTGTGGACTGTCTCGTGCCGGGAATCGGGGAGATCATCGGCGGAAGCCAGAGGGAGGACGATTATGGCAGGCTTCTGAACCGTATGAGAGAGCTGGGGCTTAAGGAAGAGGACTACAGATTTTATCTCGATCTGAGAAAATATGGATCTACCAGACATGCGGGATTCGGTCTTGGATTCGAGAGATGTGTAATGTATCTTACCGGCATGTCAAATATCCGCGATGTTATTCCGTTTCCGAGAACAGTGAACAACTGCGAACTGTAAAACGGATGCTGAAAATGTAATGTTACAGAAGGAGAGGGCGCAGTGTGACCGGTACAACTCCGGCATGCGCCTTTTTTCGTTTCCGCGGCGGCTGTCTGCGTCCGCAGAAAGACAGAGAAAGGAAGGGCAGGCTTATGAAATTCATCCATATAGCAGATGTACACCTCGGGGCGCAGCCGGACGCCGGACCGCTGTACAGCCGGCAGAGATCCCGGGAATTATGGGAAACGTTTGAACATGTGATCCGTGTATGTGAGGATGAGCAGACGGATCTTCTGCTCATCGCCGGGGATCTGTTTCATCGCCAGCCTCTGGTGAGGGAGTTAAAGGAAGCGGATTATCTTTTTTCAGAGCTGACGCATACGAAAGTAATCCTTATCGCGGGAAATCATGACTATATCAGACAGGATTCAAATTATCTTACGTATCGGTGGAGCGATAACGTATTCCCGCTCTTTGGTGAACGGCCGCAGTACGCTGACTTCCCGGAGCTTCATACTGCTGTTTACGGTCTGAGCTACCACAGCCGGGAGATCAGCCGGCCGCTGTACGACAGCTTCAGAGCCGCGGGCAGAGAACCGTTTGAGCTCCTGCTGGCTCACGGAGGAGACGAAAAGCATATTCCGATGGACTTCCGGCTCATAGAAAGATCCGGCTTCGTCTATGTGGCGCTCGGGCATATCCATAAACCTCAGGTTATAAAAAAAGATCATATTATTTATGCCGGAGCCCTGGAACCGACGGATAAAAATGATACGGGAAAACACGGCTATGTAAAAGGCGAGATCACGGACAAAGGCGTCCGGACTCAGTGGATACCGTGCGCCCGCAGAGAGTATATCCGGCTTGAGATCGCGGCAGAGCCCGGAGATACAACGGGAAGTGTCAGGAAGCGTATCAGAGAGCTGACCGGTAAATATGGCAATGAAAATATTTACAAAATTATATTAAACGGAAAAAGAAGCAGGGATGTCTTCCTGGATACGGAACGGATGGCGGAGGATCAGAATATTCTTGAGATCATAGACGAAACCGGTCCTGCCTGTGACTTTGAAAAGCTGTACGCGGAAAATAAGGATACGATACTTGGAAGATATATGGAAAGTTTTCGCGGATGCCGCGAGGGAAGCGTGGAGTATCAGGCTCTGTGTGAGGGCGTGGAAGCTCTGCTTGACAGCAGACAGTGAGGGGAGAGGCACATGCTAATAACAGAATTGTATATCAGGAATTTCGGAAAGCTGTCGGAGCGGCATTTCTATCTGAGGGACGGCGTGCAGGTGATCAGCGGGGAGAACGAGTACGGCAAGACCACCCTGCATGCTTTTATAAGGGCAATGCTCTTCGGGATGGAGAGAGGACGCGGAAGAGCGGCGGCAAAGGATGATTTCAGCCGTTATGAGCCGTGGGACAATCCGGGGGTTTACGGAGGGGTTATGCGTTTTACATGCGGCGGACGCAGTTTCAGGCTTGAGAGAAATTTTGCGCGGCAGACAAAGTCGGTATCGCTTGTCTGCGAAAATGACGGCGAAGAACTTTCTGTGGGACATGGAGATCTGGAGATGCTTCTGGGGGGCATGACGGCGGAACTTTTTGACAATACGGTATCCATCGGACAGCTTAAGGCAGAGCCGGGACAGGAACTTTCCGATGCGCTGGCAAACTACGCCGCTAATTATTACGAGACGGGCGGCGGGGAGTATGATCTGGGGCGGGCGCTCAAAATACTCGGTGACAAGAAGAAGACGGTACGGCGGGAACTCCGCGTGGAAGAGGAGGCATGCGAAGCGGCGCGCGGGAATCTTCTTCAGGAGAGCAGATATCTGGAGGAAGATATCAGGCGGCTTGACGCGGAATATAAAGAGAAGAAGAGCGCGCTGGAGGCGCTGGCAGTTTCGGGGATGCCGGATGCCTGTGAAAAGAAAGAGCGGAGAAAGTCTCCGGATCCCGTAGACAGAAAAGGAAGAAAAAACAGGACCGGCGGCATTGCATGCATATGCACAGGTATCCTGCTGTTGCTGTGGATTCTGTGGAACTGGCGGGAATCAGCGCTGTCAGCGGTGATATTTCCGGCGGCGCCGGTTTCGCTGCTGACCATAGCGGCGGGAATATTCCTGCTGGCGAAAGGTCATATCGGAAAGGCCGGGATGACAGGTGAACAGCCCGGAACAGGACGGCCGCAAAGTCCGGAGAAAGGAGAAGATCCGGGCGCCGAACATGTGAACGGAAACCCGGAAGAAGCGAAGAGATTAAAATGGGAGATGGAGCGTATTCGCTCGGAACAGAAAGAAAAAGACATACGGTGTAAAAATATAAAAGAGCAGTATGAGGAATCAGGGAAAAGCGACAGGCAGCTGAGGCTGGAAGAACGGTGCCGCGCACTTGAGCTTGCCGCCGGGGAAATGCAGAGAGCCGCGCGCGTGACTGCCGAAAGTATGGAACACAGAGTGAGCAGAAGAGCGTCCGATATATTTTCCGCTGTTACAGGCGGAAAATATATCTCTCTTGAGACAGACCGCCGGCGCGGGATCTCCGTCTGGGACGGTAAACAGAGGATTCATGCCGGACGCCTGAGCAGGGGAACGGTCGAACAGATTTATTTCAGTATCAGAATGGCAGCGGCTGAAGTATTGTCAGATGAGCCTGTTCCGGTCATACTTGATGATGCGTTTGCTTTTTATGATGACAAAAGGCTGAAATCTGTATTAAAATGGTTGAGTGGACAGAAAAAGCAGGTTATAATATTTACCTGTCACAGCCGGGAGGAAAAACTCCTGCGTGATCTGTGATAATATGTGATAAAGTTTGAGAAAGAAGAGTTTCAGATGAAGATAAATTTGCCGGGAAAAGTGCTGATGATCATTAATAATCTGCAGCTTCACGGATACGAAGCGTATGCGGTGGGCGGCTGTGTGCGTGATTCGATCCTGGCCAGGCGTCCGGAGGACTGGGACATCACGACATCTGCCCGTCCGGAGGAGATCAAGAAACTGTTCCGCAGGACGGTGGATACGGGGATCGAGCACGGCACTGTTACGGTCCTGCTGGGAAAGGACAGTTATGAAGTGACGACTTACAGGATCGACGGAACCTATGAGGACAGCAGACACCCGAAAGAGGTGCATTTTACAGACAAGCTGGAAGAAGATCTGCGGCGGAGGGATTTTACGATCAACGCTATGGCGTACAATGATGAAGTGCGTCTGGTAGATGCGTTTGGCGGCATGCATGACCTGAACCACCATCTGATCCGGTGCGTGGGAGATCCAAGGGAGCGTTTTTCCGAGGACGCGCTGAGGATCCTGCGGGCCGTGCGGTTTTCCGCGCAGTTGAACTTCCCTATTGAGCCGGAGACGGCGGATGCCGTAAGAGAGCTGGCTCCCACCCTGGAGAATATCAGCGCGGAGCGGATACAGGCCGAGCTGGTCAAGCTTCTTGTATCGCCTCACCCGGAACGGATACAGGACGCATACGAGTTGGGCATCACAAAAGTTATCCTGCCGGAATGGGATGCCATGGTGGGCGTGGAGCAGAATACGCCCCACCACAGATATGATGTGGCCGGGCATACTCTGCATGCGTTAAAAAACATAAAGAGAGATAAGATCCTCCGTCTGACTATGCTGTTCCATGACATGGGCAAGCCTGCCGTCAGAACAACGGATGAGAACGGAAGAGATCATTTTAAAGGACATGCGCTGGTCAGTGAAGAGATTGCGAGAAAGGTTATGCGCAGGCTGAAATTTGATAATGATACGGTAAAGAAAGTGACCAGACTTGTGTGTTATCACGATTACAGGATGGAGGCTGAGCCAAAGAATGTCCGGCGAGCCATGAACCGTATCGGCGTGGAGCTTTTTCCGTACTATCTCGCAGTCAGGATGGCGGATGCCAAGGCACAGAGCCCGTATCGCCGAAGAGAGAAGATTGAAAATATCATTGCCGTGAGACAACTGTATCAGGAAATCCTTATGAATGACGAATGCATTACACTGCGCCAGCTTGCGGTGAGCGGAAGGGACCTGATGGATCTCGGAATGCGTCCGGGCAGGGAACTGGGCAGTATGCTCAGCGAGCTTCTGGAATATGTGATCGACGATCCCGGGCGCAACACGAAAGAAAAACTTTGTGCCTATGTAAAAGAAAAACTGGAGTTGTAATCATACCCGGGCTGCTCCCGTCATACATTAGAGAGAGTCAGAATACGCGGTGACGGGGGGCAGCCATGAGAGAAGGATACGAACTGGAAGTATTGGAGCATTATGATATAGAAGTGAGAAGCACCCGAAAGATAAGGGGTGCGTTTTTTTGCGATACGGCTGAGGGGATAATGCTGCTGAAAGAGACTAAGATATCGGAACAGCGTGCTCCTTTATTATATATGGTACTCGGATACCTTGAAGCGGGGGGGAATGTTAAAGTTGATACGCCTCTGTTCACAAAGGACGGGGATCTGCTCGTGAATTCACGGGACGGCAGGAAGTATATGCTGAAAAAATGGTACAAGGGAAGAGAGTGCGACGTCCGGCAGGAACGGGAGGTGTTCCGCGCGGCCGAGACACTGGCCGTGCTTCACAGAGAACTGGGACGGCTAAACCGGAAAACCGATCATTTTGCGGATATGGAGCTGACAATACCTAACGGAATGCAGATACGCTCTGTAAAAGGATTTCCGGGCGGAAGGGATCCTGTGGACGAAATCCGCCGGCATAACCGGGAACTGAAAAAAGTCCGGAGTTTCATCCGTGGCAGAGGGACGAAAAACGAGTTTGAATATCTGTTTCTGGAAAATTTCGATAAAATGTATCAACTGGCTGAACAGGTTCTGATCCGGATGCGGGAATCCGGATGCGCCGCTCTCTGCAGGGACAGTTTTTCCGGCGGAAAGCTGGTACATGGAGAATACAATTATCATAATCTCCTTGTGACAGAATCGGAGATGGCGGTAACAAATTTTGAACATGTGCATGTCGGGATACAGGCGCATGATTTGTACTATTTTATTAGAAAAATAATGGAAAAGTATATATGGAAACAAAAAACAGGACAAAAAATCCTTGAAGCATATGATAACATCAGAAAACTGAGCGGGGAAGAAAAAGAATATATAGGACTATGCCTTGCATATCCCGAAAAATTCTGGAAAACCGCAAACAGCTATTATCATTCGAATAAAGCGTGGCTCCCGCAGAAATATGTCGAGAAACTGGAAATTGCCGTACGCCAGAATGAGGAAAAACGCGCTTTTCTGGAAAATATATTTTCCATTAGTATATAGTTAAAGATTTATTGCCGTTTCAGCGGAAACATGGTATATTATTACTGGTTGTATTGTGATTTTTTTATGAAAAAATCAATAGAAAAATAGTAGGAGTGGTAAAAATGTATCAAAAAGAATATGAACGCTGGATGGCGTCAGATCTGGAAGATCCGGACCTGAAACCGGAATTGTCGGGAATTGAAGGCAGCGATGATGAGATCAGGGAGCGCTTTGCCGTGGCGCTGAAGTTCGGAACAGCCGGACTGCGCGGCGTCCTCGGAGCAGGCACGAACCGTATGAATATCTATGTGGTCCGGCAGGCTACACAGGGACTGGCGAACTGGGTGAAGACTCAGGGCGGAACGCAGACGGTTGCGATCAGTTATGACAGCCGTATCAAGAGCGACGTATTCGCCAAGACGGCAGCAGGCGTGCTGGCGGCCAACGGGATCAAAGTGAGGATCTATGATGCGCTGATGCCGGTGCCGGCGCTTTCGTTTGCGACACGGTATTACAACTGCAACGCGGGCGTCATGGTGACGGCGTCTCACAATCCTGCGAAATATAACGGATACAAGGCTTACGGACCGGACGGCTGCCAGATGACGGACGATGCCGCGGCGATCGTATATGAAGAGATCCAGAAGACAGATGTTCTTACCGGCGCGAAATATATGTCTTTCGCACAGGGCGTTGAGGAAGGATTGATCCGCTTTGTAGGCGATGACTGCAAGAGAGCGCTTTATGATGCCATCGAGTCGCGCCAGGTGCGTCCGGGGCTCTGTAAGACGGCAGGGCTTAAACTGGTATACAGCCCGCTGAACGGTTCCGGTCTGATCCCGGTGACGCAGGTATTGAAAGATATCGGCATTACGGACATCACGATCGTTCCGGATCAGGAGTACCCGAACGGTTACTTTACGACCTGCAGCTATCCGAACCCGGAGATCTTCGCGGCTCTTGAGCAAGGGCTTAATCTGGCAAAAGAGACAGGCGCGGACCTGATGCTGGCGACAGATCCGGACGCGGACCGCGTGGGGATCGCGATGAAATGCCCGGACGGCTCCTATGAGCTGGTGAGCGGAAACGAAGTGGGCGTGCTGCTTCTTGACTATATCTGCGCGGGGCGCATTGAGAAAGCGACAATGCCGGAGAACCCCGTGGCGGTAAAATCCATCGTATCCACTCCGCTTGCCGATGCCGTGGCCGAGAAATACGGCGTGGAACTTCGCAGCGTACTGACCGGATTCAAGTGGATCGGCGATCAGATCGCCCGGCTCGAGGAAGCGGACGAGGTTGAGCG
Organism: uncultured Mediterraneibacter sp.; assembly: GCA_964548625.1. GTDB lineage: Bacteria > Bacillota > Clostridia > Lachnospirales > Lachnospiraceae > Mediterraneibacter. The sequence goes on along the minus strand of CAZJRY010000031.1, from coordinate 12,766 downwards.
TTTTATCTTCGGATTCGAGGAGAGTTACGGATACCTTGCGGGACCGTATGTGCGCGACAAAGACGCGGTCATCGGCTCTATGCTCATCTGTGAGATGGCAGCTTATTACAGAAGCATCGGAAGCTCCCTGAAACAGAGAATGGAAGAGATCTATGCGGAGTACGGACGTTATCTGAATAAGGTTGACAGCTTTGAGTTCCCGGGCTTAAGCGGAATGGACAAGATGTCCGGCATCATGCAGGGACTGCGTGATGATCCGATGACAGAGATCGCGGGATATAAAGTGGCATCTGTGACAGACTACCGGAAACCGGAAGAAACAGGGCTTCCGGCGGCGAATGTCCTGATCTATAAATTGGAGAACAACGAGACTGTCATTATCCGTCCGTCAGGAACAGAACCGAAGATCAAAATCTACTATACAACACTTGGAAAGGATCTCGCTGAAGCAGAGCTGGAAAAAGAAAAACTGGCGGATGCTCTGAAACCGGTCATGACATAGAATAATACTGCAAAAAACGGTGAAAATTCTTGACAAAGCATGGTGAAACCGTTATAACAATACATAAAGGCGGAAAATGCGGCTGTTTTAAGGCATTTTCCCCTTTAAAACCAGAATAGAAATTGTATGTGCGTACAATAAAGGAGGAATTGATCCATGAACAAAACAGAATTGATCACAGCGATTGCGGAGAAAGCGGAAATTTCCAAAAAAGATTCTGAAAAAGCGCTTAAAGCTTTTGTTGATGTAGTTACAGAGCAGCTTAAGAATGATGACAAGGTACAGCTTGTAGGATTCGGGACATTTGAGGTGAGCAAGAGAGCGGCAAGAGAGGGAAGAAATCCTCAGACAGGCAAGACAATGAAGATCGCAGCCTGCAAGGCTCCGAAGTTCAAAGCAGGAAAGGCTTTAAAGGACGCTATCAACTAATTTCGGATTGACTATAGATTGAGAAGACGGCACTTACGATGAAACGGCATTGTAAGTGCTTTTTGCGCGATAAGCCCGGCAAAAGGCTGCCGTGTCTGTGCGGGGAGCAGACATCTGCCGGGGCTCCGGCGGCTGCGTACGATCCCGGAGCATGCCTGCCGGCCCGGCTTGTCCGGTGATTTACAGAAAGGGAGAGAAATGCGTTTAGACAAGTTTTTGAAAGTGTCGAGACTGATCAAGCGTCGGACTGTAGCAAACGAAGCGTGTGACGCGGGACGTGTCATGGTCAACGGCAGGGAAGCGAAAGCCTCGGTACAGGTAAAGCCGGGCGATGTGATCGAAATCCGGTTCGGCACGAGGAATGTGAAGGCTGAGGTGCTGAAACTGCAGGATACCACAAAGAAAGAAGATGCGGCAGAGCTGTTCAGATACCTGTAGCAGCAGTTCAATAATCCATATGCATAATCCGGAACAGCCTCTCATATATTTAAAAGCAGAGTGGAGGGAGCACGTATGGAAGAACAGCGCATTGCAAAATCACACAAGCTTGTGGTAAATAACAGGAAAACCAGTATGGTGACGGGTGTCCTTGATGTTTTGTCTTTTGATCTGAATGAAATCCTTCTGGAGACAGAGCAGGGGATGCTTATGGTCAAAGGAACAGATCTCCATGTGAACCGGCTCAGCGTGGAAAAAGGCGAGGTGGATCTGTCGGGAAATATTGACAGCATCGCTTATTCCAGCGCCTCGCCGGCGGGAAAACAGGCGGAGAATTTCCTTTCGAAACTTTTTAAGTAGGCGGAACTGTGATGTTGGGGATTAGCGCGGAATGCTGGATTTTTTTGTATGCAGGGCTGGCCGGCGTATCCGTGCTGTGTATATACTGCATTCTCATATGTTTCAGAAAACTGGTGCCCCACAGTGACTTCGCGTCCGGAATAGAAGATTTGATATTCTGGATCGGGGCGAGCGTCTATATTTTCCGGAGAATGTATGAGACTACATATGGAAGCATCCGGTGGTTTTTTGTGCTCGGAGTATTGTGCGGAGCGGGCGCCGGCTATCTCTTGTACTGTCTGGCCGGCAAAATTTACGCAAAGGCAAAGAAAGGTCTTGAAAAGTATAAACAAAACAGATAAAATATTTAACAGGCAGGGTATAAAATATATTAATAAGGGTGAGTATGAATGAGCAGGACAAGACGACAGCGGGGAGCGGACCTTTCGCGGAGAAGGAAAAGAAATCCCGGGCTTCGGCATTATAAACGCAGCATACTGATGATCTGTATGGTGCTTATGTTTTTGATGGGCGCTCTCGGGGTAAGTTCCCTCAGTCTCTATGCCAAAGACAATGAGTATAAAGAGCAGGAAGAGGAACTGCAGGCTCAGATAGAGGAAGAGGAACTGCGATCGGAAGAGATCGACGAATTTGAAGAGTACGTCAAGACGGACGATTATATCAAGGAACTCGCAGAGGATAAACTCGGATTGGTTGATCCGGACGAGATCATATTTAAGCCTTCAGAATGACAAGGTATATAAAACTGAATAATAAAAAACATACAAATGAAAACTCCGGAAGAATTCTTCCGGAGTTTTCATTTGTAAAAGGACATGCCGTCCGCAGAGACGGAAATATCCGGAAAGGAGAAAACCATGAACGAGGGACAGGCGGTTCACGGCAGCCCCTACGTGGAACAGATAGAAAAATATGCGCATTCGTTGAAACAGCTCTCGCGGACTTTTATGGGACTCGAAGAAAAGAAAAAAGCATTTTCCAATGAAGAGATAGAGGAGATGTTCGCATGCGTCAGGGAAAAGGTATGCGGAAAATGTGAAAAATGCGGCTGGTGCTGGGGGGAGAACTTTGTGCATACGTATCAGATGGGATATGAGATACTGTCTGCCGCGGATCAGTACGGAAATGAACTGAATATAGAGGTAAAAAGAAAACTGATGCAGCGCTGCATTATGGCGCCGAGGTTTCTCAGGGAAATGCTTGCGGGCTTTCATAATGCGAGACATAATATTATGTGGGTCAACCGGATCGCGCGCAGCAGAGAGAGCTGCGCGATCCAGATGGATACATTTGCCGATATGCTCGAGAATACCGCCCGGGAGCTTGAAAACAGTATCGTTATGGATGAGAGGCTTGAAAAAAGGATCATGACGTCTCTCAAGAAGAAAGGTCTCCGCGTACTGTACAGTTGTTTTTTTATGAACGGCGAGGGAAAATATGAGATCCATGTCACTGTCAGAAGTATGAAAAAAGAAAAAGTGACGGTCAGGGAAGCGGTGAGCGTGGTCACTGAGTGCATCGGACGGAAATTTGTCCTTCCCAGAGACAGCGCGCAGATGATCGGAAGCGATTATATGACGGTTGTGTGCATAGAAGGACCGTCTTACTATATTATGCACGGCACGGCAAGGATCGGGAAAGACTGTTCCCGCATATCGGGAGACAACTTTGCTCTTATGGAAATGTCCGGAGGGCGGCGCGCGGTGGTGCTGTCGGACGGAATGGGATCGGGAGAAGCGGCGTGCAGGGAGAGCACTCTTGTCGTTGAACTTCTGGAAGAACTGCTCGGTGCGGGTTTCCCGGAAAAAACAGCGATCCAGATGATCAATACGACTCTGGTCATAGGGCGGGAAGAGATACATTATTCTACAGTGGACATGACAGTATTTGATCTGTATACCGGAGAGTGTGAGATCATCAAAGCGGGAGCCTCGTCTACGTTCATTAAGAAGAAGGACAATGTGGAGCACCTGAGTTCCACAAGTCTGCCGATCGGCGTGATGAACCATATTGAGATCGACTCGGTGAAGCGGCAGCTTGAGGACGGCGATTTTGTGATCATGGTGACGGATGGCGTGCTGGACGCCCTGCCGGTGGGAGAGCAGGATATCCTGCTTGAGACGATCATACAGGGAACAGAGATCACAAATCCGAAGGAGATGGCTCATCATGTGCTGGAACAGGTGCTCGCATGGACAGGGAAAGAGCCGGCGGATGACATGACCGTGATGGCTGTAGGAATATGGAAAGACTGAATGTTATCTTTACAATCGGAAATGAATTGGTTATAGTTTACATATGATGAAAAATATAATAGAACAGACGGAAATATATATCAGAAAGCACGGTATGATCGAAGAAGGGGATACCGTGATCGCAGGCGTATCGGGAGGAGCGGATTCGGTATGCCTGCTTTTTATACTCTGCAGGCTGCGGGAGAAGATGGGATTTGAGGTGAAAGTGTGTCATGTGAATCACGGCATGAGAGGCGAAGCGGCGGACGCGGATGAAGCGTATGTGAGGAAACTGTGCGGGCAGTTCGCTGTGCCGTGCCGTTTTTTTCATGAAAATGTAGAATTAATTGCCAGAAAACGGAAACAATCTCCAGAGGAGGCGGGGCGCATGGTGCGCCGGGAGGCCTTTGAGATAATGTGCAGAGAAGACGGCGGGACAAAAATCGCGACAGCACATCACAGGGATGACAATGCGGAGACCATGCTGCTCAATATCGCGCGGGGGACCGGACTGAAAGGACTGTGTGGCATCCGTCCCGTTCAGGGCGGCCGGATACGTCCGCTTCTTGATCTTGACCGGGAGCAGATAGAGGATTTTCTGGCAGAACAGGGGATAGAGTGGTGTACGGATGCGACAAATGAGGAGGATGGTTATACGAGAAACCGTATCCGCCACAATGTTCTTCCGGTGCTCAAGAGTCAGGTCAACAAGGGTGTGGCGCGTCATCTGGAAGAACTTTCCGCGCAGGCGCGGGAAGTATGGGACTATCTGGAAAAAGGCGCGGAAGCCGCATGGGAGCGCTGCGTGAATGTACAGGGGCGGGAGGGAAAAGACCGGAGCCCGGAGTTCCGGCACGGCAGATGCGCAGGCGTGCATATTGACAAGGCGCGGCTGTACCGGGAGATGCCGGCTGTGCGGAAACTGCTTGTGAAAGAGTGCCTGTCGGCAGTCCGCGGGAGCGAGAAAGATATCGGTTCTGCGCATTTGCGTATGGTCATGGATCTTTTCGACAGACAGTGCGGCAGGAGAGTGAACCTTCCGGGCGGTGTGACGGCAGAACGGACATACCGGGGAGTGGCGATCGGCAGGGAGCCGGAGACGGGACACACTGCCGCGCGGACAGAGGAGACCCGGCTGAATATTCCCGGAGTAACTAAGCTGCCTGACGGGATCCGTGAAGTGAGATGCCGGTTTGTGGATGCTTCAGAGAGAGACGGAGTAAAAGAGATTCCGGAAAAAAGCTACACGAAATGGATTGATTATGATATAATAAAATGTAATCTTTCTGCGCGGACGCGGCATAGCGGAGACTATCTGGTGGTGGATGATCAAGGGAGCCGCCAGAAACTGAAGTCCTGGTTTATCAATGAGAAGATCCCCAGAAAAGAGCGGGACGAGATGCTCCTTCTTGCAGACGGACAGCATATCGTGTGGATTCCGGGATACAGACTGAGCCGTGCCTGTCAGATCAGTAACAGGACGGGAAAGATTCTTGAGATAAATATAACGGAGGATAAGAAAAATGTCAGAAACGATCAGGGTACTGATCCCGGAGGAGGAAGTTGACGAAAGGATCAGGGCACTCGGACAGCAGATCAGCAAGGACTACGAAGGAAAGCAGGTCCACATGATCTGTGTTTTAAAAGGAGGCGTATTTTTTATGTGCGAGCTGGCAAAACGGATCACCGTGCCGGTTTCCATGGATTTCATGTGCGTGGGAAGCTACGGGGACGGGACGTCGTCCAGCGGCGTGGTGCGCATTGCGAAAGATCTTGATGAATCTATAGAAGATAAAGAAGTGCTTATTGTTGAGGATATCATTGACTCGGGGAACACGCTGTATTACCTGATCGATGTGCTGAAAAAAAGAAATCCGGCCGGCATGAAGCTGTGTACGCTTCTTGACAAACCGGACAGAAGGGTAAAAGACGTAAAAGTCGATTACTGCGGATTTGAGATCCCGGATGAATTTGTAGTGGGATACGGGCTTGACTACGCCCAGAAATACAGGAATCTTCCGTACATCGGTGTGGTGGAAGGACTGGAACAGGAAGGAGTATAGGATTTGGATAATAACAGGAAATACAGGAGCGTCAGCGGCTCCACGATACTGATGTTCATTCTGATCGTGGCGGCGGCGCTCTGGATGGCGAGCCGGATGCAGATACACCGGCAGGAAATGACATATACGGACTTTGTCTCCGAGGTGCAGAATGAGAATGTGACGGATGTATATATCGATCAGAACAGCGCCGTACCTACCGGTACGGTGTCCTTCATGCTCAAGGACGAGAATGAGACGAGATCAGTCAATGTATCGAATGTAGAGGAAGTTGAAGATCTGCTCGATGAGAACGGTGTGGCATACAGCCTGTCTGCCGTGACGGAAGACTCAATCTTTACAACGGTGCTGCTTCCGCTGCTGATCGCGCTGGCGGCGGTATTTCTGCTCTTCTATCTGATGAACCGGCAGGGCGGGGGCGCCAATGCCAAAGCGATGAATTTCGGCAAGAGCCGCGCCCGCATGACGACCCAGAATGAGATCAAGGTGACGTTTGCGGATGTGGCCGGTCTGAAAGAGGAAAAAGAAGAGCTTGAGGAAATCGTGGATTTCCTGAAAACTCCGAAGAAATATGTACAGGTCGGCGCGAGGATCCCGAAAGGCGTTCTCCTTGAGGGACCTCCGGGAACCGGTAAGACGCTGCTTGCAAAAGCGGTTGCCGGGGAGGCCGGCGTTCCCTTCTTCAGCATATCGGGTTCGGATTTTGTCGAAATGTTTGTGGGCGTCGGGGCGTCCCGTGTTCGGGACTTGTTTCAGGACGCGAAGAAAAACGCGCCGTGTATCGTGTTTATCGATGAGATCGATGCCGTTGCAAGGCGGCGCGGAAGCGGTCTGGGAGGCGGACATGATGAGAGAGAACAGACATTGAACCAGCTTCTGGTGGAGATGGACGGTTTCGGCGTGAATGAAGGTATCATTGTCATGGCGGCGACTAACCGTAAGGATATCCTCGATCCGGCGATCTTAAGGCCGGGCCGCTTTGACCGGAATGTTATCGTAGGCAGGCCGGATGTGGGCGGAAGAGAAGAAATCCTCAAAGTCCATGCAAAGAATAAGCCTCTGGGGGAAGATGTGGATCTGAGACAGATCGCCCAGACGACAGCGGGATTTACGGGAGCGGATCTGGAGAACCTGCTGAACGAGGCGGCAATCCTGGCCGCAAAGGACAACCGTGTATATGTCCGGCAGAAAGATATCCGCCATGCGTTTGTAAAGGTGGGGATCGGAGCGGAGAAGAAGAGCCGTATCGTATCTGAGAAAGAAAAAAGGATCACCGCCTATCACGAAGCGGGACACGCGATCCTGTTCCATGTACTGCCGGATGTGGGCCCTGTATACAGTGTGTCGATCATCCCGACAGGCGGCGCGGGGGGCTATACGATGCCTCTGCCTGAACATGATGATATGTTTAATACGAAGGGGCATATGCTTCAGGAGATTACAGTATCTCTCGGCGGCCGTGTGGCGGAAGAGGAGATCTTTGACGATATCACGACAGGGGCATCCCAGGATATCAAACAGGCGACTGCGATCGCCAAATCTATGATCACGAAGTTCGGTATGTCCGAGAAGCTCGGACTGATCAATTATGACAATGACAGTGAAGAGGTATTTATCGGACGCGACTTCGGCCATACGTCGAGAGGGTATGGCGAGAAAGTGGCCGGCACGATAGACGAAGAAGTGAAAAAGATCATTGACGAGTGCTATCTGAAAGCGCGCGCGATCATCCGGCAATATCACGATGTGCTCGATGCGTGCGCAGAACTTCTGCTCGAAAAAGAGAAGATTACGAGAGACGAGTTTGAAGCTTTATTTGAGGACAGCGAAAAAGAGGAGGCATGATGTTATGGACAAAGAGGCGCTGTTCTGTGACGGTACGCAGGATTATGTGATCCCTGCGGAGCCGGAAGCGAATGAAAAGATCAAACTGCGTTTCCGTACGGCGCATAATGACGTGGAAGAGGTAAATCTTCTGACCGGCGACCGGAGTTATTCCATGTGGAAGGTCTGCGCAGGCGATGAGTTTGATTTTTATGAGATCGAGTGGCAGCTGGGAGAAGAGCCGTTTCATTATTCATTTGAGATAAAGAGCGGTGAACAGATCTGGTATTATAACTGTTACGGCGTATCGGATCGCAGAGAAGAATATTATGCCTATACGATAGTGCCGGGCTTTAAGACGCCGGAGTGGGCGAAAGGCGCGGTCATGTACCAGATTTTTGTGGACCGTTTCTATAACGGAGATCCGGCCAATGATGTGGAAGATAACGAATATATCTATATCGGAGCGCCAAGCAGGAAGATAAAGGATTGGAATCAGGTGCCGGAGGCTCTCGATATCCGCAATTTTTACGGCGGCGATCTGCAGGGAGTGCTGGATAAGCTGGACTATCTTCAGGATCTGGGGATCGAGGTGATCTATTTTAATCCCCTGTTTGTATCTCCGTCCAATCATAAATATGATATTCAGGATTACGACTATATAGATCCTCATTACGGGAAGATCGTGGCGGACGGTGGAGAGCCGCTGCCGGAAGGGACCCGGGATAATGTTCATGCCACGAAGTATCAGAAGAGAGTGGGAGATATCCGCAATCTGGAAGCCAGCAATGAACTGTTTGCGAAGCTGGTGGCTGAGATGCACAAACGCGGGATGCGCGTGATCCTGGACGGAGTCTTTAACCATTGCGGATCGTTTAACAAATGGCTGGACCGGGAGCGGATCTATGAACCCCAGCCGGAATACCCGAAAGGAGCCTATGTGAGCGCGGACAGTCCTTACAGACAGTTCTTCCATTTTCATGATGACCGCGATGAGGCGTGGCCGTACAATGGCAGTTATGACGGATGGTGGGGGCATGATACTCTGCCGAAGCTGGCCTATGAGGATTCGTCGGAACTCGAACAGTATATCATGGATATAGGAAAGAAGTGGGTTTCGCCTCCGTATAATGCGGACGGCTGGCGTCTGGACGTGGCCGCGGATCTGGGCTGCAGCAACGAATATAACCATATGTTCTGGAAGCGTTTCAGGAAAGAAGTAAAGAAGGCGAATCCGGACGCGCTGATCCTTGCGGAGCACTATGGAGACCCGGTCGAATGGCTCCAGGGCGACGAATGGGACAGTGTCATGAACTATGACGCATTCATGGAGCCTCTGACATGGTTCCTTACGGGGATGGAAAAGCACAGTGATGAAAGACGCACGGATCTGTGGGGAAACCCGGATAATTTTGTGGGAACGATGCGCCATTTCATGGCAAGCATGCTCACGCCGTCGCTGCAGGTGGCAATGAATGAGCTGTCCAACCATGACCATTCAAGGTTTCTGACACGGACGAATCATATCGTCGGACGAGCGGAACATGTCGGGACAAAGGCTGCCGAGGAAGGGATCAATCACGCGGTCATGCGCGAGGCTGTCACTGTTCAGATGACGTGGGTGGGAGCGCCTACGATCTACTATGGCGATGAAGTCGGACTGTGCGGTTTTACGGATCCGGATAACAGGAGGACGTATCCGTGGGGAAAAGAAGATAAAGAGCTTCTTGAGTTCCATAAAGAGATGATACGGATACATAAAGAAGAAAAGCCTCTCAGAAAAGGTTCTATAAAATTGCTGTATTCGGATTATAATGTACTTGCATATGCCAGATTTCAGGAAGACGAACAGATTGTCGTTGTGCTCAATAACAGCAAGGAATTAAAACAGGTCACGGTACCGGTGTGGCTTGCGGGAGTTCACGAAGAAGGCAGGATGAAACGCCTGATCTATACGTACGAAGAAGGATACACAACTGCCTATGATGAGTATATCGTGGAAAACGGCGAGATCGTACTCAATATGGGACGGCATTCGGCTGTAGTGCTTAAACCGGTGGAGCCGGCATGGTTCTGAATACGGCCCGTTTGAAAAGATACTAAAAAACAACCAGAGAAACAGTATAACAGGAAAGAGAAGATTATGGAAATATTTTCAATGGTACTGTCTCTTCTCACCGGCGTGGCAATGTTTTTGTACGGCATGCTGCTGATGGGAGACGGGTTAAAAATGGTAGCCGGCGATAAGCTGGAAGCGTTCCTTTATAAAATGACAAATACGCCGTTCAAGGGAGTCGCGCTGGGGACGGGGGTCACATGTGTGATCCAGTCATCCTCCGCGACTACGGTGATGGTGATCGGTTTTGTGAATTCCATGATGATGACGCTCAGGCAGGCGATCAGTATTGTCATGGGCGCGAATATCGGAACAAGTATTACAGGCTGGATCCTGTGCCTGTCTTATATTGAAGGGACCGGCGGCGTGTCGACGATTCTGTCTACGTCAACGATTTCCGCGGTGACGGCCGTGGTCGGTATTGTTTTCCGGATGTTCAGCAAACGGTCGGTCTACAAAAATATCGGAAACATCCTGCTTGGTTTCGCCATCCTGATGGTGGGGATGCAGACTATGAGCAGCGCGGTGGAACCCCTGAGAGAAAACGAAATATTTGTCGGGATGCTGACTATGTTTTCCAATCCGCTGATGGGGATTCTGGTAGGGATCGTGTTTACCGCGATCATACAGAGCGCGTCGGCTGCGGTCGGTGTGCTCCAGGCCCTGTCCATAACGGGAATCCTTACATTTGCCAGCGCGTTTCCGATCGTGCTCGGCATCGGAGTAGGAGCGGCATGTCCTGTACTGCTTTCTTCAATCGGGGCAAATAAGAACGGAAAGAGAACAGCGCTGATCTATCTGATGAACGACCTGTTCGGCCTGATTTTCTGGGGCGTTGTTTTCTATGCTGTAAATGCCATTGTCCATTTTACATTTATGGACGTGATCATGACGCCGGTGTCGGTCGCCCTTTTGAACACTGTATTCCGGGTGGCGACAGTATGCGTCCTGTTCCCGTTTATCCCGAAACTGGAAAAACTGGTGTGCGGTCTGGTGAAAGACTCAAAAGAAGAGATGGAGGATGAAGCCGATTTCAGCCTGCTCGACGAACGGCTGGTGTCTTATCCTGCTCTCGCGATCGGGCAGTGCCACCGGGTGATGTCGGGAATGGTCAAAAAAGTCCGGAAGAATGTAAACCGCGCCATGAATCTGCTCAATGAGTATCAACAGGACAAGTTTGAAAAGGTGCAGCGCAAAGAAAACCTGATCGATAAATATGAGACGAAACTCGGCGAGTATCTTATAAAGCTTACGAAAAAGGAGATGAACACGACTCAGACGCGCCAGGTATCCCTCTATCTCAGTACGATCAGTGACTTTGAGCGGATCGGCGACCACGCGGCGTTTATAGCCTACACATCCAATGAGATGAATGAAAAACATACCAGTTTCTCCAAGGAAGCCCGAAATGAGCTGAATGTGGTCATGGAGGCGGTCCGGGAAATTATCAATTTGACCAGCAGAGTGTTCATGAGTGGCGACAAAGAAGAAGCGAAAAAAGTGGCGCCGCTTGGCGTTGTGATCACTACTTTGTGCGAAGAACTGAAACACGATCATGTCAAACGGCTGAGCAGCGGAACCTGCGGGCTGGAAGAGGGAACGGTATTCACTGACATCCTCAACAGTTTCACGCGGATAGCGGCGCATTGCGCGAGCGCGATGACAGCCCTGATGAAATCCGGAGAGGATAGCGCGGATATCCATATCCATAATTCCAGAGTATATGCCGACGAAGATACGGAGTACACCTCATATTTCTCCGAATACAGCCAAAAGTATGATATCAGAAAAATTAACGGACATGTGAGGAGCATGGAGCCGGAAGAAGTAGAATAGCGACAGTTGTTGAGCGCGGATGAAGACAGAGAAGGCAGGGACAAAGATATGACGAAGAAGATAGCAGTGGTCAATGATCTGTCCGGTTTCGGAAAATGTTCCCTCACAGCGGCGATTTCGGCGATCGCGGCAATGGGCGTCCAGCCGTGCCCGCTCCCGACGGCGGTCCTGAGCGCACAGACCGGATATCCGAGTTATTACTGTGACGATTATACAGACAGAATGGAACTCATATATAAAGAGTGGGAGAAGATGCAGGTGCGTTTTGACGGTATTTATACCGGTTTTATGTCGGGCGGGCATCAGATCAGAAAGGTGCTCGGATTTCTGGATATATTCTATAAGAAAGATACCTTTCTTCTGGTAGATCCCGTAATGGGAGATAATGGGAACCGTTTTCCGATCTTTACATCCGACCTGGCGGCTGAGATGAGATCTCTTGTTTCCCGGGCAGATGTCATTACCCCGAACCTGACGGAACTATGCCTTTTGACAGATACGGACTATCGCATGATAAAGGGGATGACGGAGAAGAAACATCTGGTGAGCGCGGCGGAACAGATGGCGGGGGATCTGATGACCGGGGGGACAAAAGAAGTAATTGTCACAGGGATCCGCTTTGCTGATGAAGAGAGCGGACAGGAGATGATCGGAAATCTGGCTGTGACAAAAGACGGTTCTTCGTTCTCGGCATTTCCGTTTATCGGGGAGAGCTTTTCGGGAACAGGGGATCTGTTTGCCTCGGTGATCGCGGGCGGCCGGGCGCGCGGCGACAGTCTGCCGGAAACGATGATACTGGCGGGAGAGATGATCGAACGCGCGGTCCGGGATTCCGTAAAGAATCATATTCCGCGAAATGACGGCGCGGATTACGAACAGTATCTGTGGATGCTGGGAGAGAAAAACAGGCTGAAGGACATGTGATATAAAAAACAAAGAAAACGATGACAAAGATTCCTGTGAG
>CAZJRY010000030.1:0-21749 GCA_964548625.1 uncultured Mediterraneibacter sp. | reverse complement strand
ATCAAAAGTCACAAAGGAGAGATTTTGCTATGGATAAATTCGTTTTAAAGGCCCCATATCAGCCCACAGGCGATCAGCCGCAGGCAATAGATGCGCTTGTAAAAGGGTTCCGGGAAGGCAATCAATGCCAGACTTTACTGGGGGTTACGGGTTCCGGTAAGACGTTTACGATGGCCAACGTGATCCAGGCATTGAACAAGCCTACACTGGTTATTGCCCATAATAAAACACTGGCCGCCCAGTTGTACGGAGAATTCAAGGAGATGTTCCCTGATAACGCGGTGGAATATTTTGTCTCCTACTACGACTACTACCAGCCCGAAGCCTATGTCCCCTCCTCAGACACCTACATCGCCAAGGACTCTGCCATCAATGAGGAAATTGACAAGCTCCGTCTCTCCGCTACCATGGCGCTGACAGAACGGCGGGATGTTATCATCGTAGCCAGTGTTTCCTGTATTTACGGTCTGGGCAACCCGGTGGATTACCAGAACATGGTGATCTCCCTGCGCCCGGGCATGATCAGGGACAGGGACGAAGTTTGCCGTAAGCTGATCGAGATCCAGTATGACAGAAACGATATGGATTTCCACCGTGGCACGTTCCGCGTGCGCGGCGATGTGCTTGAGATCATACCGGCATACGAGAGCGAGACGGCGATCCGGATTGAATTTTTCGGCGATGAGGTTGACCGGATCACGGAGATCGATATTTTGTCAGGGGAGATCAAGGATGAGTTAAAGCATGTGGCTGTTTTCCCGGCTTCCCACTATGTCGTGGATAAAGAGAACATAAAGAGGGCAGTACATGATATCGAGGAAGAGCTGGACGAGAGGGTGAAAGAGTTCAAGCGACAGGATAAGCTGCTGGAGGCGCAGCGTATTGCGGAGCGGACGAACTTTGACATCGAGATGCTCAAGGAGACGGGATTCTGCTCGGGGATCGAGAACTATTCCCGGCATCTGGCCGGGCTTGCGCCCGGTCAGCCTCCCTACACCCTGATCGATTATTTCCCCGATGATTTTATCATGATGATAGACGAGTCCCACAAGACGGTCCCGCAGATCGGCGGTATGTACCACGGTGATCAGTCAAGAAAGAGTACGCTGGTAGATTACGGTTTTCGTCTGCCCTCGGCAAAGGACAACCGTCCCTTGAATTTTGAAGAATTTGAGAGTAAGATCAATCAGGTTCTGTTTGTATCGGCTACACCGGGACCGTACGAGGAAGAACATGAACTTCTGCGGGCAGAGCAGGTGATCCGCCCGACAGGACTTCTCGATCCGGAAGTATCTGTGCGTCCGGTAGAAGGACAGATCGACGACCTGATCGGGGAGATCAACAAAGAAGTATCGAAGAAGAACAAAGTTCTTGTCACCACACTGACCAAACGTATGGCGGAGGACCTTACGGACTATATGCGTGAGGTGGGGATCCGCGTGAAATATCTTCACTCCGATGTGGATACTCTGGAGCGAACGGAGATCATCCGCGACATGCGTCTGGATGTATTTGACGTGCTTGTCGGGATCAACCTTCTCAGGGAAGGACTCGACATCCCTGAGATTACGCTTGTGGCGATCCTTGACGCAGATAAAGAAGGATTCCTGCGTTCGGAGACGTCCCTGATCCAGACGATCGGGCGCGCTGCCCGTAATGCGGAGGGTCATGTCATCATGTACGCGGATACGGTTACGGATTCCATGCAGATGGCCGTTGACGAGACGAAGCGCCGCCGTGAGATCCAGATGAGATACAATGAAGAACACGGCATCACTCCTCAGACGATCCGGAAATCTGTCCGCGACCTGATCAGCATCTCGAAGAAAGTTGCGGCGGAAGAGATGCGTATGGAGAAGGATCCGGAGTCCATGAGCGCGAAAGAACTGGAGAAGCTCATAAAAGACATGACAAAGCAGATGAGAAAAGCCGCTGCGGAGCTGAACTTCGAAGCCGCCGCGGAGCTGCGTGACAAACTGGTCGATCTGAAGAAAATGCTCAATGATATTGAATAGCAGCAGGAAGGAAACGATAAATATACATGGGAATTAAGATGGATGCCCGGAAATATATCAGGATCCGGGGCGCAAATGAAAATAATCTGAAAAATATAGATGTGGATATTCCGAGAAACGAGCTGGTCGTGCTGACAGGGCTGAGCGGATCGGGTAAATCATCGCTTGCTTTCGACACGATCTACGCAGAGGGACAGCGGAGATATATGGAGTCGCTGTCATCCTACGCAAGACAGTTTTTGGGACAAATGGAGAAACCGGATGTCGAGAGCATTGAAGGACTGTCGCCGGCCATTTCCATTGATCAGAAATCTACAAATCATAACCCGCGTTCCACCGTGGGTACCGTGACGGAGATCTACGATTATTTCCGGCTCCTCTATGCCAGAGTCGGCATTCCTCATTGCCCGAAATGCGGCAGGGAGATCGTAAAACAGACTGTGGACCAGATGGTGGACCAGATCATGGCACTGCCGGAGCGCACAAGAGTCCAGCTTCTGGCGCCTGTAGTGCGCGGGCGTAAGGGAACTCATGCAAAGCTGTTGGAGCGGGCAAAGCGCAGCGGTTATGTGCGTGTCCGCATAGACGGAAATATGTATGAATTGTCTGAGGAAATCAAACTGGAGAAAAATATCAAACACAATATCGAGATTATCGTGGACCGTCTGATCGTGCGGCCGGGAATAGAGAAGCGGCTGACGGACTCCGTGGAGAGCGTGCTTCATCTGGCGGAAGGCCTTCTGATAGTAGATGTGATCGACGGGGAGACGATGAATTTCAGCCAGAGTTTTTCATGCCCTGACTGCGGCATAAGCATTGATGAAATCGAGCCGAGAAGCTTTTCATTTAACAATCCGTTCGGCGCCTGTCCGGAGTGCGTCGGGCTGGGGTATAAAATGGAGTTCGCGGAAGAACTGATGATACCGGATTCGTCTCTTTCGATCAACGAAGGGGCGATCACTGTACCCGGCTGGCAGTCCTGTACGGACAAATCCAGCTTTACCCACGCGATCCTTGAGGCCCTCTGCAAAGAGTACGGATTTGATCTGGACACACCGTTCGGGAAGTATCCGAAGAAGATCCATGATGTGCTTATTCACGGGACAAACGGGAAGAGCGTGAAAGTGTTTTATAAAGGGCAGCGGGGCGAAGGCGTGTACGACGTTGCCTTTGAAGGCCTTATCAGAAATGTGGAGCGCAGGTACCGTGAGACCGGCTCCGAAAGTACAAAGGCGGAGTATGAGACATTTATGAACATAACGCCATGTTCCGCCTGCGGCGGCCAGAGGCTGAAACCCGGCGCCCTTGCGGTGACTGTCGCAGATAAGAATATCTCCGAGGTGACAGCTCTTTCTATTGAAAAGCTGCAGTTGTTCCTGCAGGATCTGCAGCTGTCCGATACGCAGATGATGATCGGCGGGCAGATCTTAAAAGAGATCAGCGCGAGGATACAGTTCCTGATGGATGTGGGACTGGATTACCTTACCCTTGCCCGTGCCACCGGAACATTGTCCGGAGGAGAAGCGCAGCGCATCCGTCTTGCCACGCAGATCGGCTCCGGTCTGGTCGGAGTGGCATATATTCTTGATGAGCCGAGTATCGGACTGCATCAGAGAGACAATGACAAGCTGCTCGCGACTCTCAAGCATCTGAGAGATCTGGGGAATTCACTTATTGTTGTGGAACACGATGAGGATACGATGCTGGCGGCGGATCATATCGTTGACATCGGACCGGGCGCGGGCGAGCACGGCGGAGAGGTCGTTGCCGCCGGTACTGCGCAGGACATCATGAAAAATGAGAAATCCGTGACAGGGGCTTACCTTTCCGGGAAGATCCGCATTCCGGTGCCGAAGGAGCGGAAGAAGCCGGCAGGATGGCTGAAAGTGACCGGTGCGCGGGAAAATAACCTTAAGAACATTGACGTCGCGTTCCCGCTTGGCGTGATGACATGTGTGACCGGAGTCTCCGGATCCGGCAAGAGTTCTCTCGTAAATGAGATCCTGTACAAGAGACTGGCGCATGACTTGAACCACGCGCGGACGATTCCCGGCAGACATAAGAAGATCACAGGACTCGATCAGGTGGATAAGGTGATCAATATTGACCAGTCGCCCATCGGCCGTACTCCGAGATCCAACCCTGCGACATATACAGGAGTGTTTGACCTGATAAGAGATCTTTTTGCCGCGACACCGGACGCGAAATCGAGAGGCTATAAAAAGGGAAGATTCAGTTTTAATGTGAAAGGCGGGCGTTGTGAGGCGTGTGCCGGCGACGGCATCCTGAAAATAGAGATGCATTTCCTGCCTGACGTGTATGTGCCGTGCGAAGTGTGCGGCGGAAAGCGCTACAACCGGGAAACGCTTGAGGTCAAATATAAAGGAAAATCAATCTATGACGTGCTCAATATGACAGTGGAAGAAGCGCTTGAATTCTTTGAACATGTGCCCGGCATCCGCAGGAAAATGCAGACGCTCTATGATGTCGGACTGTCCTATATCCGTCTGGGACAGCCCTCTACAGAACTCTCGGGGGGAGAGGCGCAGAGGATCAAACTGGCTGCGGAACTGAGCAGACGCAGTACCGGAAAGACGGTCTATATTCTGGATGAGCCCACGACCGGGCTGCATTTCGCGGATGTGCATAAGCTGACAGAGATACTGAGGAGACTTTCGGGTGACGGCAATACGGTGATCGTCATCGAACACAATCTGGATGTGATCAAGACAGCGGATTATATTATCGATATCGGTCCGGAAGGCGGCGACCGGGGAGGCACGGTCGTTGCGTGCGGAACCCCGGAAGAAGTGGCGGCGAATGAAAAGTCCTATACAGGGAAATATATAGATGAAATATTGAAAAGAAAGTAAAATCCGAAAAAAAAACTTTCCATTTTTTAGAAAGTCTATTATACTGAATATTACGGACAGGCAGAAAAGAGGGTAACTGTCTGTATTCCGTCTTACAGGAAACAGAAAAAACCTGCAGGGTGCGAGATACAGGGAGACAATGCTCCGGACAGAGCTGTTTCCCGGGAAAGAGTATAAAGATTTGGAAGGGAGAATAGTATATGTCAGTAGATATCGGAATCGATCTTGGAACTGCCAGTGTGCTGGTATATGTCCACGGCAAGGGCGTTGTTCTGAAAGAGCCCTCTGTCGTTGCGTTTGACAGGGATACAAATGAGATAAAAGCGATCGGTGAGGAAGCGCGTCTGATGCTCGGGCGGACGCCGGGGAATATTGTGGCGGTCCGTCCGCTTCGGCAGGGCGTGATCTCAGACTACACGGTGACAGAGAAAATGATCAAGTACTTTGTCCAGAAAGCGCTCGGAAGACGTACATTCAAGAAGCCGCGTATCAGCATCTGCGTGCCGAGCGGGGTGACTGAAGTAGAGAAGAAAGCGGTCGAAGAAGCGACATTCGCTGCCGGAGCCAGAGAGGTGCATCTGATCGAGGAACCGGTGGCAGCCGCTATAGGCGCGGGGATCGACATCGCGAAGCCGTGCGGGAACATGATCGTGGATATCGGCGGAGGCACTTCGGATATCGCGGTCATCTCCCTGGGGGGCACGGTGGTGAACACGTCCATCAAAGTGGCGGGAGATGATTTTGACGAGGCGATCGTACGCTATATGCGGAAGAAACATAATCTTCTGATCGGCGAGAGGACTGCGGAAGATATCAAGATCAAGATCGGAACCACGTATCCTCTTGTGGAAGAGGAGACGATAGAAGTCAGAGGGAGGAACCTCGTGACCGGACTTCCGAAGACTGTCACGGTGACTTCTTCCGAGACGGAGGAGGCACTGAGGGAGTCTACCAGCCAGATTGTCGAGGCAGTCATCTCCGTACTGGAGCAGACGCCGCCCGAGCTGTCGGCGGACATACTTGACAGAGGGATCGTCCTGACAGGAGGAGGCGCAATGCTGAGAGGGCTGGAGGAACTGATCGAAGAGAAAACGGGGATCAATACAATGACTGCCGAGGATCCGATGAAAGTCGTGGCGATCGGAACAGGTGAATTCGTGGAATTCATGAGCGGCAGAAAGGATTTTTAAACGGTTTATCAGCAGGGATGTGGGCACGAAAGGCACATCCCTGTTCTTATGCGGAGCCGTCCGGAGCACAGATACAGCAGGCTTCGGTCATCATCTGCGCGGGCGGCATGCCGGGAAGGGACAGAGCTTTGGAAACAGTTACGGGTTATGTGGAGCACATCGTGTTCCGCAATGAGGAAAACGGTTATACAGTATTTCTTCTGGAAAATGACGACGGCGAAGTGACCTGCGTCGGAAATTTCAGCTTCATCAGTGAAGGCGAAATGCTGGAACTGACGGGCGAATATGTAAATCACAATGTATACGGCACTCAATTGAAAGTCACATCGCACACGGAAAAGGAGCCGGAGGATCTTGTGTCCATTGAGCGGTATCTGGGCTCCGGGGCAGTCAAAGGGGTGGGAGCTGCCCTGGCCGGGAGAATCGTAAAAAAATTTAAGAAAGACACGTTCCGGATCATCGAAGAAGAACCGGAAAGACTGGCAGAGATCAAAGGGATCAGCGAGCGGAAGGCGCGCGAGATCGCAGCGCAGGTCGAAGAAAAAAAGGATATGCGCAAGGCAATGATCTATCTTCAGAAATACGGGATTTCCACAAAACTGGCGGCGAAAATATACCGGCATTACGGTATGCGCGTATACAAAGTGCTGGAAGAGAATCCTTATCAACTGGCAGATAATATCGAAGGTGTCGGATTCCGGACTGCCGATGAGATCGCGGCGCGGATCGGGATACATACAGATTCCGACTACCGGATCAAAAGCGGTCTGTTCTATACTCTTCAGCAGGCAGTCGCGGAAGGACATGTCTATCTGCCGGTTGAGATCCTGACCCGGAGAGCGGGAGCGCTTCTCGGGACAGAGATCCGTGATATAGAAAAGCACATCATGGATCTGTGCATTGAGAAAAAGACCGTGATGAAAGAAAAAGACGGGGAGATAAGGATCTATCCGTCCCATTATTACTATCTTGAACTCAATACCGCGAAGATGCTGCATGACCTGAATATAAACTGTGAGATGCCGGAGGCTATGATGGAAGAACGTCTGTCAAAAGTAGAACAGACAGAACAGATCCGGCTGGATCCCATGCAGCACAGAGCGGTGATCGAGTCTGTCAAACACGGTCTGCTCGTGCTGACAGGAGGTCCGGGAACCGGAAAGACGACGACGATCAATACAATGATCCGCTTTTTTGACAGCGAGGGTATGAGCATCCTCCTTGCCGCACCCACCGGCCGCGCCGCCAAGCGGATGACGGAAGCTACCGGATACGAGGCTCAGACGATCCACCGGCTGCTGGAAGTAAACGTAACCCCCGGGGAGGAAGACAGCGTGGGCGGGTTCATGAGAAACCGGCAGAATCCGCTTGAGGCGGATGTGATCATCATCGATGAGATGTCCATGGTAGACCTTCCGCTGATGCATGCGCTCTTATCGGCTATTGTCCCGGGAACACGCCTGATTCTGGCAGGGGATGTAGACCAGCTCCCTTCTGTCGGCCCCGGCAGTGTGCTGAAAGACATTATCGCGTCTGAACAATTCCATGTCGTGACACTGACGAAAATCTTCCGTCAGGCAGGAGAAAGCGATATTGTGGTGAACGCCCATAAGATCAACGCGGGGGAACCGGTGCTCCTTGACAATAAGAGCAGGGACTTTTTCTTCCTGAGACGTCAGGACGCGGATACGATCATCGGGATCATTATCATGCTGATCCAAAAGAAACTGCCGAAATATGTGGATGCCGCTCCGAACGAGATACAGGTCATGACGCCGTCCAGAAAAGGGCTTCTGGGCGTGGAGCGCCTGAATACGGTCCTGCAGAGATATCTTAACCCCGAGGATCCCGAGAAAGGTCAAAAGGAGATTAACGGACGTCTCTTCCGGGAAGGCGACAAGGTAATGCAGATCAGAAACAACTATCAGACGGAGTGGGAGATCAGGACAAAGTCCGGGCTGACGGTGGACAGCGGCACAGGTGTTTTTAACGGCGATATGGGAGTGATCACGGAGATCAACGATTATACCGGGACGATAGAAGTAGAGTTCGATGAGGCGCGGAGGGTAAAATACGGGTATGATATGGCGGAGGAACTGGAACTCGCGTATGCTATCACCGTACATAAGTCTCAGGGCAGCGAGTACCCGGCAGTCATCATTCCGCTGCTTCCGGGTCCGAGGCTCCTTTATACGCGGAAACTTTTATACACGGCAGTTACCAGAGCAAAAAAATGCCTGACGGTCATAGGGAGTGATGCGGTATTTCAGGAAATGATACAAAACAAAAACGAACAGGAAAGATATACAAGTCTGGCGGAGCGGATCGAAGAGTATCAGGGAAGCTGGTGAGAAGTATCCCCGGTCGGATGCTCGACCTGCTCTATCCGCCGGTATGTCCGTTCTGCGGCGGGATCTCACCGGCGGGAATCTGCGGTAAGTGCAGGAAGAAGATCGTGTATATCGGCGAGCCCCGCTGTAAGAGATGCGGGAAACCTTTAAAAGAGGATACGGAAGAGTTCTGCGCCGACTGCCGGGGACAGGAATCCTGCCTGAACTGCGGGCTCAATCTGTGGATTCACAGAGAACCCGTGCCGGGAGCGCTGTACAGATTCAAGTATCACAATAAAAGGAGCTATGGCAGGATATTTGCCGGAGAACTGGCTGAGCATTATGGAAAACAGCTCCGTCTCTGGAAAATCCGGGAGATCCTTCCCGTGCCGCTCCACAGCTCGCGCAGGAGAAAACGGGGATTCAACCAGTCTGAGATCATTGCCCGCGAGCTTGCCGCCGCGGTCGGCATACCCGTCCGTACGGATGTGCTGCTCCGGATAAAAAAGACAGCGCCCCAGAAGAGTCTGGGAAAACAGGAAAGACAGGCGAATCTCCGCGGCGCTTTCGCGGTTCCGGCAAGCTGGGATCCTCCCGAAAACGTGCTTCTCATCGATGATATCTACACCACCGGGGCAACTCTTGAAAGAGCCGCGAAAGTCCTGCGGACGGCGGGCGTCCGAAATGTTTACTTTTTAACTGTAAGCATTGGACAAGGTATCTGACTGTATGATATACTAAAACATAATGGACTGAAATAGAATGTAAGAACGGTACATAGGAAGGACGTGTGAAAAGCGTTATGGTTGACAAGAGAAAAGTACGTCTGATGACAAAAGCCGCGATCTATGAGAAAAGATACGGCAAAGAAGATATAAAGATCACGGGCTACTATCGGAAAGACTATTCAAGCCTGAACACATGGATCACGCTGATATGGGTGACGGTCGGCTTCTGTCTTCTCGCGGCGCTCCTGTTCCTGGCCGGAGGGGAGGATCTTCTGGAGGGGATCACGTTCTTAACAATCCTGCTTCTCGCGGCCATAACTCTGGGGCTGTATCTGGCTCTCCTTATCGTATACGGGATCGGCGCGGGATCGTTTTACAGAAAAAAACATATCCGGGCAAAACACAGAATGAAAAGATATATACGGACTCTGTCCCGTCTGGAGAAAATGAATCTTAAAAAGGAGAAACAAAACTCATGAGTACATTACTGGTTTGGAGAGAAAAGCTCCAAAAGATATACGCGCAGTATTCTGTCTTCATTCTGAAGGCGCTGCAGTTCCTGTTCGGCCTGATCCTGTTCGGGCTGATCAATTCCGATATAGGCTTTATGAAAACGGCTTCATCTGTATTCTGCACAGCGGGTCTTGCGGTAATCTGTACATTTTTCCCAATGATCGTAATGGTCACGGCGGCGGCGGCGCTGATCCTTGTTCAGTTTTATTCGCTGTCTTTTCCGATCGCGGCATTGGCGCTGGTCATTTTTCTGATCATGTATATATTTTATTTCCGCTTCACACCCGGAAAGGCATGGCTGGTCCTTCTTTCGGCGCTTGCTTGCGGACTGAAAGTCCCGCTTGTGATACCGGTCGTTTTCGGTCTCATGGGGACGCCGGTATGGATCGTCCCGGCTGCCTGCGGCGTCATTTCGTACTATATGGTGGACTGTGTTAAGGATTCCGCGGCGGCGCTGAAGAATGCGGATGCGGACAGTCTTTTCGACAGTCTGATGAGTTTTGCGAAACAACTGCTGACAGGCAGGGAGATGTGGCTGATGGTCATCACTGTCGTCCTTGGCATACTTGTAGTCAACGCGATACGGACCCGGGCGGTCCTTCATGCGTGGAAGACCGCTTCGGCCGCGGGAGCGGTTGTCTCGCTGATCGTGGCGGCAGCCGGCAACATCGTGCTGAGCGCGGGAATATCTTATGCGTCTCTGGTCATCAGCGCTCTTCTCGGGATCCTGGCGGGATTTATTCTGGAACTTCTTTTCTTTTCGGTTGATTATTCCAGAGCGGAGAATATACAGTTTGAGGACGACGAATACTATTATTACGTTAAAGCTGTCCCGAAAGTCGGAGTTGCCGCTCCCGAGAAGGAAGTAAAGCATATCACGGGAAACAGCCCGCGTAAGAAACATGCGGGTTCACCCGAAAAAACCGGAGATACAGACACAGAAGACATACTCCTTACAAGAAGTCTGAGCAGAGAGCTGGGACTTGATAAGAAGGAAGGCGGGTCCGAATAAATAAGGCGGGTGATATACGGGAATGACAGACTGGATAAAAAGTTTTATAAATAATTATACGGCCAACATGTATTTTCCGGCTATCGAGGTGAAAGATGTCATTGAAATACTGATCGTCACAGTGGTTATATATGAGATCATACTCTGGATCAAGAATACGAAGGCATGGATGCTGCTCAGAGGGATCATTATAATCACAGCCTTTATCCTGCTGGCGTGGATATTTCAACTGCATACGATCCTGTATCTGGCAGCCCAGTCGATCAATGTCCTGGCAATCGCTGCGGTCGTAGTCTTTCAGCCGGAACTCAGGCGGGCGCTGGAGAAACTGGGGGAGAAGAATCTGCTCAGCAATATTAACCTGTTTGAGAAAAATAAAGACGACGAACGGTTCTCCGATATGACGGCGGACAGTATCGTGTCCGCATGCTGTTCCATGGGAAACGTATGCACAGGAGCCCTTATCGTAGTGGAACAGGCCATCCGGCTTAACGAATACGAAATGACCGGAATAGAGCTGGACTGTAAAGTATCTTCCCAGGTGCTGGTCAATATATTTGAACACAATACGCCGCTTCATGACGGGGCGGTGATCATCCGCGGCGACAGGATCACCTCGGCGACATGTTATCTGCCGCTGTCGGACAATATGAGCATCAGTAAAGATCTCGGCACAAGACACAGGGCGGCGCTCGGGATGAGCGAAGTGTGCGATGCCTTGGTGATCGTTGTCTCAGAGGAGACGGGGCAGATATCGACAGCCATGGGCGGCAGCCTGACAAGAGGCATAAAACGCGAGGAGCTGAGAGAGAAACTGAGCCGGATTCAACATAGGAAAACGGAATCAAAGAGGAGATTTTCCATACGGAAAGGATGGCACAGGAAATGAAAAAATACAAGCTGACAAATAATCTTGGTCTGAAGATCCTGGCGCTTGTCTTTTCCGCGTTTTTATGGCTGATCGTGGTAAATCTGGACAATCCGGTTTCGAGCCGAACATTTACCGATATCCCTGTAACGATCGTCAATGACGACATCATTACTTCGGCAGGCGAGGTCTATCAGGTGGTCGGGGAACAGACAGTGAGCGTAGTAGTGTACGCAAACCGTCAGGTGCGTCAGCAGTTGTCGGCGGATGATATCGTGGCTACCGCGGATATAAAAGAGATGGATACCAGTACAGGACTTGTGCCGGTCAGCATATCGATTTCCGGCTACAGCGGGCAGTATGTTTCCGCGGAAGCCGTGCCCGGCAACCTGCAGATCCAGCGCGAGAAATCCGGGAAAAAAGTCCTGACATTGACCGCGGATACGCAGGGAGATCCGAGCGACGGATATATTATCGGCGACTTGACTGTCTCTCCGGAAAATGTGACGATCACGGGGGCCGAGTCTGTACTTGAACAGATCGAAACGGCTGTTGCGGTAGTCGATGTGGATGGGATTTCCGAAGATACGGAAGAGACGGCGGAACTGAAACTTTATGATTCTGACGGGAATATTGTCAGTCAGAATCAACTGGAAAATAATCTTGGCGACGACGGGATCACAGTGTCCGTTGAGGTCCTGAAGGTAAAGAGCGTGCCTGTGGTCGCGGAGATCTCGGGAACGCCGGCGGACGGCTACCAGTATACCGGCTATAAGAGCGAACCCGAGAGCGTCCAGATCTGCGGAAAGAGTGATGTGATAGACGAGATAGACCAGATTACGATACCTTCTTCGGCGATCAGCATAGACGGCGCTTCAAGTTCGGTAGAACAGACAGTGAACGTTGCGGCATACCTGCCGGATGGAGTAAGTCTGGTAGATGAGGGGACGGGAAATATTACCATCACCGCGGTGATCGAACAGGAGGGGACACGGACGATAGAGCTTCTTGTATCTTCCATAATCATAAATAATCTTTCGGAAGACCTGCAGATCAGCTATGAATCGGACGCGGAGATCTCACTGACCTTCCTCGGCGATCAGGATAAACTGGATGTCCTGAATATCAGCAACGCGGTTTCGGTCGATCTGGAGTCATATACAGAGCCGGGGACCTACGACATCCCGGTGAGCGTCGATCTGCCGGACGGGATCACACTGAGTTCGGAAGTGACTGTCCGGCTGGAACTGACAGCCAAATCCGAAAGCAGTTCGAATGAGGATACGGGATCGGACAGCTCCTCCGATCAGGATGAAACACAGGATGAGGAGCAGACAGAATAAAGAAAATACAAGGAGTGAATGCGGCATGGTAAACGGCAAAGTGAAGATTAAGAATCCGACAGGTCTCCATCTCAGGCCGGCCGGACTGTTCTGCAAGACTGCCATGAAATTTAAAAGTAAGATCACAGTCCTGAAAACGGCGAAGCATGAAAACGTGACTGCCAACGCCAAGAGCGTATTAAGCGTGCTCGGAGCATGTATCAAGAGCGGAGATGAGATCGAGATCGTCTGCGAAGGGCCGGATGAAGAAGCGGCATTGAGCGAGATGGTACAGCTTGTGGAGGACGGTCTGGGAGAATAGTATGTATTATTTTCAAATCCGGACAAAAGACAAGAGTGAAAAGGAATAATTTACTATGGCAAGAAGAAAACAATCCATAAGATCCTCAACCAACCGGTTCGGATCTTTCTGCCTGATACTGCAGGCTCTGATCAGCGTTATTTTTATGATAGTTATCGTGCTGCTCGACATGCTGCCCCTGAGCTATCTGGCGCTGGCGGCGATGGCGCTTATATTTTTGTGGTGCATTGCGTTTATGTCTCAGGCAGTCAGAAAGAAAAGAGGGATCGCCGGAAAGATATACAGTCTGATCTTAGTATTTATTCTGGCATTGGGCGCGTTCAATATCGCGGAAGCCAACAATATGCTCGCCATGATAACGGGCGGAAATGTTCAGGTGGATAAGATGGTGGTAGCTGTCCTTGCGGACGACCCCGCGGAAACGATCGAGGATGCCGCGGATTATAATTTCGGCGTTCAGTTCCAGCAGGGCAGTGAAAATGTCCAGACGGCAGTGACGAATCTGCAGGAGGAGCTGGGGACGATCCTTGAAGCGACGGAATACGATTCTGTGCAGGAACAGGCGCAGGCTCTGATGAACGAAGAGGTAGACGCGATCATCTACAATGAGGCGTATACAGAGCTGATGGAGGACGCGGCGGAAGGATTCAGCGACGGCATCAAGATCATCTATGAGATGTCGATAGAGACAGAACTCAGCCTGTCCACAGGTACGGATTCCAGCCTTACGACCGAGCCGTTTACGGTTTATATCAGCGGAATCGATACCTACGGTGAAGTGACAGAGACAAGCAGAAGTGACGTGAATATCATAGCGGTTGTAAATCCGACGACATATCAGATCCTGCTTATCACTACGCCGAGAGATTCCTATGTCCCGCTGTACGGTCCTACCACACAGATACCGGCATATGCGCAAGGTTCTATGGATAAGCTGACTCACGCAGGCGTCTACGGGATCGAGACGTCCATGGCGACGCTGGGCGAACTGTATGAGACGGAAATCAATTATTATGTAAGGCTGAACTTCACCTCGCTGATAGATATCGTGGATCTGCTGGGAGGCATTGATGTGGAGTCTGAGGTCGCGTTTACGACCGGAGAAGAATCAGGCGCCATCGTAGAAGTGCAGGAGGGAACGAACCACTTCGACGGCGAGGAGGCGCTGGCTTTCTGCCGCGAACGTCACGCCCTGACAGACGGCGATAATCAGCGTGGTAAAAATCAGGAAGCTGTGATCACCGCCGTGCTCAAGAAAATGATCTCGCCGACGATGCTTCTGCAGGCAAGCGCGCTTATGAATCAGGTAAGCGACGACGTGGAGACGAATGTGACACAGTCTCAGATAAACGCTCTGATCCGCAGCCAACTGCAGACGGACGCTGACTGGACGATCCAGTCCGTGGCGCTGTCAGGTTATGACGACTACAGCACCGACTGCTACTCCGCGATCGGTCAGAGCCTATACGTTATGGTGCCGGATGAGACAGAACTGCAGGAAATCATCGAACTCGCGAACATCGTAGAAGAAGGCGGAACGCTTCCGGACGGTGAATCGCTGGAATAAAAAAACAAATCATAAAATACAAAAAGAGTACAGGAACGAAAAAACCGTTCCTGTACTCTTTTGTCGTCTAACGAAGATTTAACACAAGCATGACCTTGATTCGATGAACATTTTTCCTGCATAACTATAATAGATATGGATATGATATTTACAGGGAAGGTGAAGACATGATAAAGGTGATGAGCATATTCGGAACCCGTCCGGAGGCGATCAAGATGGCGCCGGTCATACAGGAGATGGAACGTCATAAAACCGAGATAGACAGCGTGATATGCGTCACGGCGCAGCACAGAGAGATGTTGGATTCTGTACTGGATACATTTCATATTACTCCGGATTATGACCTGAATATTATGCGAAAAGGACAGACCCTTGACGCTGTTACCGGCACGATACTCCGCGGTCTGAACGATATGCTGGATAAGGAAAAACCGGATATGGTACTCGTGCACGGAGATACGACCACGACGTTCGCTTCCGCGCTGTCGGCGTTCTATCACAAGATCCCGGTCGGACACGTTGAGGCGGGACTGCGGACCCGTAATCTCTACTCGCCTTATCCGGAAGAGGCCAACAGGCAGATGGTCGGCAATATCGCGGAGCTGCATTTTGCTCCGACGATGCGGAGCATGAAGAATCTCCTTCAGGAGAACAAAGATCCCGAAAAGATATATGTGACGGGAAATACCGCGATCGACGCGCTGAGGACAACGGTCAGAAAAGAATATGACAGCCCGGCGCTCCGGTGGGCGGGGGATGCCAGGATCATCCTTCTGACAGCGCATAGGAGAGAGAACTGGGGAGCGCCCCTGAAACGGATATTCTCGGCAGTAAATAAGATCACGGCAAAATACCCGGACGTCAGAGTGATCTACCCGTGCCACATGAATCCCGCCGTGCGCGGACTTGCCGATGAGATGTTCGGAAATAATGATCATGTGCGCGTTATCGAACCTCTCGAGGTGACAGATTTCCATAATATGATCAAGAAGTCTTATCTTGTCCTGACAGACAGCGGAGGAATACAGGAGGAAGGTCCAAGTCTTGGCAAACCGGTGCTTGTGGTCCGGGAGACAACCGAGCGGCCGGAGGGTGTGGAAGCCGGCACCCTGAAACTGGTGGGAACATCTACAGAGAATATCGTAAAACAGGCCGGCCGGCTTCTGGAGGACGAGATCGAATACGAGCGCATGAGCAAAGCGGAAAATCCGTATGGAGACGGTCATGCCAGCGAGAGGATCGTCAATGCAATTATACGGTATTTCCGTAATAAAACGCTTGAAGAAGGGATTTCCGCATAGTTAGATCCCGCAGAAACACAATACAGTGAAAAAAGGAGCAGAACATGAAAAACACAAGTGTACTGGGAGTCCCGCTGTCAATGATAAGCCGGCAGCGGCTTCTCGGAGAAATCGAAGATGCGATCCGCCGGGAACGCCGGATGACCGTGGTGGCTGTCAATGCCAGAAAGATCGTCCGGACGCTCCGCGATCCCGCGATGAAAAGGCTGATCATGGGATTTGACGTGTTCCTCGCGGACGGGGCATCTGTCGTGAAGGCGGCTGATTCTCCGGTGGAACGCATTACGGGAATCGATCTTATGGAAGATATCTGCCGCTGTTCCGAAAAGATCGGCGCGAAAATCTTTTTCTACGGGGCTTCGGAGAAAAATAATCTGGCTGCGCAGAAAAAATTGAAAGAACTGTACCCCGGGATGGAGATCGCGGGATACTGCAGCGGTTATGATGATGAAGATGCGGCGCGAATGATCCGAAGATCCCGGGCAAACGTCGTATTTGTGGCAAAAGGCACGCCCCTTCAGGAAGACTGGATCATGACGCACGGAAAAGATACCGGGGCGTATATCCTGATGGGAGTGGGCGGAGCGTTTGACGTTTTCGCCGGACAGGTGAAGCGGGCGCCGGGCTTTATCCGGAACGCCGGTCTGGAATGGCTGTACAGGATGCTGCGGGAACCAAAGAGGTTTAAACAGATACCGGAACTCGCGGAATTCAGGAGACTGGTGAAAAACGCGAAAAAACAAGAATCTCTGAAATTAGATGGAGGCAGCGTATGCAGAGTAAAGAAATCACGGTAGTAGGACTCGGATATATCGGACTCCCGACAGCGGTGGTAATGGCGGGCGCGGGACATCATGTCAAAGGATATGACGCCGGGAAAGAAGTACGCGACAGCCTGAGCGCGGGAAAGATCCATATAGTAGAGAATCATCTTCAGGAAGCGTTTACAGAAGTAAGAGAGAACGGGCGCCTTGAGATCGCGGATGAAATGCCGGTATCTGACATCTATGTAGTATGCGTTCCCACACCGTTCGCGGAAGAAGAGAACGGGAAAAAAGCTGATCTCTCCTATGTCGAGTCGGCGGCAAAAGAAGTGGCGCAGGTGCTTAAAAAGGGCGACCTGGTGATCCTGGAATCCACGGTCCCGCCCCACACGACAGCGATGATGACAGAGATCCTCGCAACAGAGAGCGGACTGGACAAGAGCGGCTTTTATACGGCGCATTGTCCTGAGAGAGTACTGCCCGGAAAGATCCTGTATGAACTGAAGCACAATGACCGGATCATCGGGGCGGAGGATCCGAAGGCGGCAGAGATCACGAAAGAGCTGTACGAGACTTTTGTAGAAGAGGGACACTGCTATGTGTGCGATGATGTGACCGCGGAGCTGTGCAAGCTGGCGGAGAATACATTCCGCGATATCAATATCGCATATGCCAATCAGCTTTCCATACTCTGCGGGAAAGCCGGGATCGATGTGTTCCGGCTGATCGAACTGGCGAATAAGCATCCACGGGTATCGATCCTGACGCCCGGACTTGGAGTAGGCGGACACTGTCTGGCCGTGGATCCGTGGTTTATTGTTGAAAAATACGGGGAGGACGCGTCGCTGATCCGTACCGCGAGAGAGATCAATGAGAGGAAACCGGTCTGGGTAAAAGAACAGATTGAAAAAGATATCGGCCACAACAGAGAGAAAAAAATCGGCATCCTTGGTATGGCGTACAAACCGAACATAGACGATATGCGTGAAAGTCCGTCTATCGCGCTGGCAAGAGCGCTTGAGAGCGGCGGGTACAGCGTATACGGCTGCGAGCCGAACAGCCGAAGCGATGAGATCAGAGGGATCCGTCTGCTTTCTCCGGACAGACTTCTGGACACCTGCGACTACCTTGTAGTCGCGCTGGCGCACGATGAATTCAAAAACGACGGGGTCAAAAAGCGCATCATGGAAAAACCGCACTATGACTGCATCGGATTTTTAAGGAGCTGATAGCATGGTCAGAAAAATACTTTTATACGGGGATCTTGATCTGAATATCATAGACGGGTCGAGCATCTGGCTGGTCAATCTTGCGAAGCTTCTGCTGGAAGACAAGGAAAATTATGTTGACATACTGCTGAAAAAACGAATACGCGATCATATCCTTGCGGGAGAGATCGAGAAGCGTTACCGTATCAGACTTCTCTATGTAAAAGATTATATCGATCATATTACGGAAGTCGATGCCGGCAATATTGTGAAAGTGCTGAAGACGGTTGATGGGCTGAGAGATTATTCATGTATGATCATCAGAGGGACACAGGTAATGAAGAGCGTGGCTTCTTCAGAACTGACAGAAAAAGTGATCCCATATCTTACGGACTTCTGTCATGACAAAGATAAAATGCCGGATACACAGAAAAGCTTTTTGAAAGACCTGTACCGAAAGGTGCAGGCATATTTTGTGCAGACAGACGCCATGAAGGAATATCTGAAAGACGTACTTCAGGTGGACGGCAGCAAATTTCATGTACTATATCCGGTCGTATTCCCGGGCAGAAAACAGGATAAGCAGCCCAAAACCATCGTATACGCGGGAAAGATCGCGAAGGACTGGAATATACGGGAACTGCTCGATATTATGGAGCGGCTGAAAGCAGAAGACCCGGAGATCAGGCTCCATTTTATCGGGAGTAAAGTGAACCGTGATCTGGCGGGGCAGAAACAGGAGATATTCGACAGGCTGAGGAATATGGACAACATAATCTTTCACGGGGCACAGCCGCACAGTGAGACAGAGAGGATCACAAAAAGCTGCTGTCTCGGATATTCATTCCGCAGCAGGGCGGTAGACCACGATCATTCGCTGGAAGTTTCGGTCAAGCTCCTTGAATACTGCCATGGCGGTGTGCCGGCGGTGCTGAGAAAGACGAAGATGCACACGGCGATCCTGGGCGAGGACTATCCACTTTTCGCGGAATCCGAAGAAGAGTGTATCGAAAAGATACTGACCGCATTCCGCGATCCCGAAGTATGGAAAAAGGCGGAGGCATGCCTGTCAGGAGCTGCCGGGAAATTCAGTGGAAAAAACATATATGAAAATGTTAAGAAAGCCCTCCTGTCTTACCCGATGAAAAATATGCGGCTGCTGGTCAGCGGGCATGACCTGAAGTTCCTGAAACCGATGTTTCCGTATTTTGAGTCCGCGTTTTCACTGGAAGTTCAGGAACTGGATGAATACATGGAATTTTCATCAAGAGAAGCGGCGGAATACATGAAAAGAGCGGACATTATCTGGTGCGAGTGGCTCCTGACCGCCGCGCAGTGGTATTCAAACCACATATATCCGCATCAGAGCCTGTTTATCAGGGCGCATCGTTTTGAGGTGTCAAGACGGTACGGTTCTTATATCGATATCAACAGGATATCAAAAGTGATCGCAGTATCCTATTACTGGTTTGAAGAGTTTACAAGGCGTTTCCGCATCCCGGCTGAAAAGTGTACCGTTATCAATAATTTCATCGATACGCGAAAATACGTAAAAGAAAAGGAGCCGGACAGCCGTTTTCATCTGGCGCTGATCGGCGCGCTCCCGAGGCGCAAGGGACTTGAGCGGGCAGTGGAACTTTTGAAGCTGCTGAAAGAGAAAGATGAGCGCTATTGTCTTCACGTACCCGGAAAAAGACCGGAGAAATTCCCGAATACATGGAATGTACCGGAGGAAAGAGAATACTACGAGAATGTTTACGGGAAAATCGAGAGGGACGGACTGACAGACTCGGTTACATTTGACGGATGGGTTGAAATGACAGAATTCCTGCGTAAGATCGGATATGTCCTTTCCTTAAGCGATGCAAAATTCCCGGAGAGTTTTCATGTCACGCCGTTTGAAGGAATGGCGTCCGGCTCTGTGGCAGCGGCGCTCAAATGGGAGGGGATCGAATATATCTATCCGGAAGACGTTGTGATGGACACACTGGAAGAGATCGCGGGATATATAGACCGGCTCACCAATAATCCGGAGGAGTACGCGCGGGCGGCTGACAGCGGACAGAGGTTCGTCTGTGAGAATTACGATATAACTCCGGTATGGGATCAGATCAGACAACTGCTGGAGTTTGGAGGAGATTATGAAGAATTTTGTGATCAAACTGGTAAAGAATAATCCGGTCCTCTACCGGGGCGCCAAAAAAGTGTATCGTACTTTTCAGCCGGCAAAGCCGACGGTATATCAAAACAACAATTACAGAGTCGTATACCGGATATCAGATCCGGATGAAATGCCCGGAGTTATTTCCCATTACAACAGCTGCAGGCGCGGGAATACATGTCCGGTGATACTGGTGGAAGGAAATATGCTTAAAATGCATACTTTGATCAGACAGTATCCGGGCGTGATATTTTATTCGCTGGACTACTATAAGAAATATCAGAAAAGACTGTATATCAAGAATATGATCCTGACAGACTGCGGCCAGTCTGTCGGAGATATCATAGAACTGCTGTAGGAGAGAATGACAATGCTGAAAAAACTGGCAGCGCATATCAGGCGATATAATCCTTATTCTTTGTACGCCGCGAAATCGGAACTCAAAGGAGAAGTAGGAGGTTCCTATCTGACATGGCTCTGGTGGATATTGGACCCGGTCCTGTTTATGCTCGTATACGTGTTTATCACGGTCGTAGTATTCAAATCAACGGGAGAATATCTGCCGGTCGTTGTGATCATCGGGCTCACCGTATGGAATTTCTTTAATAAAACAGTGACGGTGTCGGTGAAGATCGTGAACACATTCCGCGGGATCGTGAGCAAGATTTATATTCCGAAATATATGCTGATCATGGAAAAACTGTATGTAAACGCATTCAAGATGCTGATCTCCTTCGGGATCGCGGCGGCTTTCGCGGCGGCATACCGGATACATCCGACGGTGAACCTGATCGGATGTATTCCCGTTGTATTGCTGATCCTGCTCCTGACATTCGCCTGCGGTATTCTGGCGGCGCATTTCGGGGTGTATATCAATGACCTCTATAATGTCGTGCAGGTCATCCTGCGCTTTATGTTTTATCTGTCAGGCGTATTCTATGACGTGAGCGACCGCCTGTCCCGGACTACATTTCTCGGCTTTAATGTGGGGGAAATGATGATCACGGTCAATCCGGTGGCCTATGTGATCGATGAGCTGAGGAAGATCATCATCTACGGGCAGTCCCTGCGGACCGATATGTATGTTTACTGGCTGGTGATCACGCTTATCCTGCTCTTTGCGGGACTGAAGCTGATGTACCGGTTTGAGAATTCCTATATAAAAGTCGTGTGATACAGATATTATTTACAGAAAAGACAGTTTCATTCGGAGGGAGAAACAGAGATATATGGGCGAGATCGCGATAGAAGTAAAAGATGTAAAAGTTGCGTACCGAAGCATGAAATCCTTCTCCATCAAGAAGAGTCTGGGGAGAATCCGCCGGAGAAGAGATTATTATGAAGCGCTGAAAGGCGTAAGCTTTGAAGTGCCGAAGGGAAAGATCGTGGGGATCGTAGGGAAGAACGGAAGCGGAAAATCAACGCTGCTGCGCACGATCGCCGGAGTGTTCTCCCCGGATGAAGGGACGGTAAATACGTTCGGAAACCGGCTGTCACTTCTGGCGATCGGGATCGGTTTTCAGTCAAATCTGAGCGGGCTTGAAAACATCTATCTGTCCGGGCTTCTGCTGGGAT
>CAZJRY010000029.1:0-21775 GCA_964548625.1 uncultured Mediterraneibacter sp. | reverse complement strand
TTGCAACAGATTATTTATGAATTATTGACACGCAGGAGCGCAGAGGGTAAAATATAATTGTAGCTATCCGAATACAAAGAAGTTTTCTGAGGTGAGGATGGCATTTTTATTATTAAATCATGTATGTTCCGGGAAAAGCCGACCGGGACGGCAGCAGAAAAGGAGGAAAAGTATGAAAAAGAAGATCATCAGTGTATTGTTGTGTGCGGCTATGGCAGTCGCCCTGATCGCGGGGTGCGGAACTCCGGCAGCAGAAACCGGCGGAAATGAGGAGGGAGGGTCTTCCTCTTCAACATCAGAGGGTATTGCGAAAGATGAGATCAAAGTAGGATTTGTACATGTATCGGACTCGAGTGATATGGGGTACACATACAATCATGACCTCGGCACTCAGGAAATGCAGGAAGCGCTCGGATTAAGTGATGACCAGATCATAACAAAATATAATGTACCGGAAGGAGCCGAGTGTGACACGGCGCTCAGAGAACTTGTAGATGCGGGATGCAACATTATCTTTGCGACAAGTTTCGGATTTGAGGATTATGTGAAAGAAGTTGCCGCCGAGTATCCGGATATCCAGTTCTGTCATGCGACGGGATATCAGGCGGCTGATTCCGGTCTGGACAACTTCCACAACTATTTCGCGTCAATCTACGAAGGCCGTTATCTGGCAGGGATTGCCGCAGGAATGAAGACAGAGACAAATAAGCTCGGTTATGTAGCCGCATACCCGTTTGCAGAGGTTATCAGCGGATATACGGCATTTTATCTTGGCGCAAAGAGCGTAAACCCGGACGTGACAATGGATATCATGTATACGAATTCATGGAATGATCCGACAGTCGAATCTCAGGTGGCTCAGGCGCTGATCGACCGCGGATGTGACGTGATCTCACAGCACTCCGATTCCACGGCTCCGGCTACGACAGCAGAAGACAACGGCGTATGGCAGGTCGGTTACAACAATGATATGATCGACGCAGCCCCCGATGCTTCCCTGATCTCCCCGCGTATTGACTGGGGAATCTATGTGACAGAGGCTGTTCAGGCCGTGATCGACGGAGAGGAGATACCGGTTGACTGGTGCAAAGGTCTTGAGGACGGCGCTGTTTATCTGTCACCTTTGAACACTGATATTGCGGCTGAAGGGACACAGGAAGCTATTGACGAGGCGCAGGAAAAACTGCTCTCCGGTGAGATCCATGTATTCGACGGACCGCTTTCCGGCGTAAGCCCGGACGGTGAAGAGTATGAAGTTGCGGAAGGCGAATATTATCATGAGCAGGAAGAAGCTTCTGCACCGTCATGGCTTTACATCATCGACGGCTGTAATGTTGTCGAGTGATTCCGGTGATTTGATTTTATATATGTTACAAATACAGAGCCGTCTCCGGACGGCTTTGTTTGTATCGCGGTTCTTATGAAACGGAGAGAAAGATATATCCGCAGCGCTCGGCGAACGCGGAATAACTTCTATCTACACAAAAAGAGAAAGAAGGAAGGTGAGATTTTGGGAGGGACAGCAGAGTATGCGGTAAAGATGCATCATGTGACAAAGACATTCGGAAAGGTCGCTGCGAACAAAGATGTCAATCTCGAATTGAAGACCGGTGAGATCCTCGCGCTCCTGGGAGAAAACGGCAGTGGAAAGACAACTCTTATGAATATGCTGTCAGGAATTTATTTTCCGGATCACGGGGAGATCTTTGTAAAAGGCAGGGAGGTTACGATCCGTTCCCCGAAAGATTCTTTTGCCCTTGGAATCGGCATGATCCATCAGCATTTCAAACTGGTAGACGTGCTGACGGCAGCAGAAAACATCGTGCTGGGACTTGACGGAAAGGCTGTCGTGAACCGGAAAGAGATCAACAGGAAAGTGTCGGAACTTGCGAAACGCTATGGGTTTGAAATGGATCCGTCGAAGAAAATATACAATATGTCTGTTTCGGAAAAGCAGACCGTAGAGATCCTGAAAGTCCTGTATAAAGGCGCGGATATACTGATTCTGGACGAGCCGACAGCCGTGCTGACTCCTCAGGAGACAGATAAGCTGTTTGCCGTGCTCCGAAACATGAAAAAAGACGGCAAATCCATTATCATTATCACGCATAAGCTCAATGAGGTGCTTGCCATCTCCGACAGGGTAGCAATCCTCCGCAAAGGTGAATATATCGGCGCAGTCAATACGGCAGAGACGGATCAGGCCCAGCTTACCGAAATGATGGTAGGACGGCCTGTCAGTCTGGAGATTGAAAGACCCGAGACAGAGCGCGGTGAAAAACGTCTGCAGGTGATCGGCCTGACCTGTCTGAACGGCGACGGGGTAAAAGCTCTGGATAATGTGTCCTTTGACGCATATGGCGGCGAGATCCTGGGCATTGCAGGAATTGCCGGCAGCGGTCAGAAAGAACTGTGCGAGGTCATCGCGGGGCTGTACCCTTCCATCGGGGGATCTGTCCTGTACCTGGGTGAGCACCGGGGAATCCCTGTACAGGAGCGTATCCTGGGGCTGAAACCGGACGAGATCGTAAAGAAAGGGATCTCCATGGCGTTCGTGCCGGAGGACCGGCTGGGCATGGGTCTTGTGGCAGGCATGGATATGACGGATAATGTGATGCTCAGAAGTTATAAATCCAACAAAGGAATTTTTGTGGACAGAAAGAGACCGAAAGAACTTGCGGAGAGGCTGATCGATGAACTTGAGATCGTGACTCCGGGAGTGGACACTCCGGTGGGCAGGCTTTCCGGAGGCAATGTACAGAAAGTGCTGCTGGGACGGGAGATCGCGTGTCAGCCGTCTGTGCTGATCGTGGCTTATCCGGTGCGCGGCCTGGATATCAATTCTTCTTACCGGATCTATGACCTTCTTAACGAACAGAAGAAAAAAGGCGTCGCAGTCATCTTTATAGGAGAGGATCTCGACGTGCTGATGCAGCTTTCCGACCGGATCATGGTCATGTGCGGCGGAAAGGTGAGCGGGATCGTGGATCCCCGTGAGGTTACAAAAGATGAGATCGGTCTTATGATGATCCATACTGATGACCCGCCTGCGAAAGATAAGAAAGAAGATGAGAAAGGGGATGTGACAGCATGAGTTCACATAACGCACAGGCAAAAGAGCCTCTGATAAGAATGGTAAAGAGAGATACGATGCCGCAGAAGAAAGCATGGGGAATTCGCGCCATAGCTTTTGTCCTCTCGCTTGTGACCGGAGGGATCGTGATCCTTATGCTGGGGCACAATCCGCTTTTTGTTTATATTTCCATGGTAAAAGGAGCATGGGGATCAAGCACTGTTATCCATGAGACAATAAAGATAGCGGTCCCACTGCTGATCACTGCCATCGGTATCTCGTTTGCGTTTAAGATGAAATTCTGGAATATCGGCGGCGAGGGCCAGATACTTGTCGGGGCAGTAGCAGCCGGCGCTTTCGGACTCTTTACAGCTCATATCTTCCCGAAGCTTCCGCTGGTGCTGCTCATGATGCTTGCCTCTATCGTGGCAGGCGGGATTTACGGATTACTACCGGCAGTCTGTAAAGCTAAGTGGGGGACCAATGAGACTCTGTTTACACTGATGCTGAACTATATTGCGCTGGCATTCATCAAATACCTGATGAACGGCCCTTGGAAAGCAAAGGGCAGCAGTTATCCGAAGATCGATATGCTGGTATCCGGGGCGCGCCTGACAAAAGTTCTCGGCGTACACTGGGGGTGGATACTGTCTCTGATCCTTGTAGTGCTGTCTTATATCTACTTCAATAAGACAAAACAGGGATATGAGATCGCGGTTGTCGGTGAGAGCAATAATACAGCCCGATATGCCGGTATTAATGTGGGGCGTGTATTCAGACGGACTATGTTCCTCTCCGGCGCACTCTGCGGCCTTGTGGGAATGCTCCAGTTTGCGGGAGCTGACTATACGATCACGGAGAGCACTGCCGGCGGTGTCGGCTTTACTGCGATCACGGTAGCATGGCTCGCGAAGATGAACCCATTCGGGATGCTGGTTGTCTCCGTTTTCATCGCAATGCTGGAGCGCGGCTCCAATGCGATCCAGACACAGTTCAAGATTCCTGCATCTGCATCGGAGCTCCTGATCGGCATCATACTGTTCTTCATGCTCGGCTGTGAATTTTTTATTACATACAAGCTGATCGGAAGAGGAAAGGAGGAACATCATGCTTAGTACTTTGAACGGATTGTTTATTGCGGCGGTTCTGGCTGGCACACCGCTCCTGCTCGGAGCGCTGGGAGAGATACTGACCGAGAAATCGGGAAATATGAATCTCGGTGTGGAAGGTATGATGTTTATGGGGGCGATCACCGGACTCGCCGGCTCTTATTACTATGAACAGGCGGTGATCGCGGGAGGCGGAAGTCCGAGCGGAATCCTCTCGGCAGCAATCGCCCTTGTGACTTCTTTTATTGCGGGAGCAGGGGGGGCATTGATCTACAGTTTCCTTACAATTACGCTGCGCGCCAACCAGAACGTAACCGGGCTTACGCTGACCATCTTCGGTACCGGATTCGGCAATTTCTTCGGTGAGTATATCGGGCAGCAGGCCGGGGGCTATGTGGCGGTTACGGATGTGACGAAAAAAGCGTTTTCCGGACTGGATATTCCGGTACTGTCAGATATTCCTGTGCTCGGTCCGCTGCTATTTCAGTATAACTGGCTTGTCTACTTTGCGATTATCGTGGCGGTCATTATGGCATGGTTCTTCAGTAAGTCCCGCGCAGGACTGAATCTGAAAGCAGTGGGGGAAGACCCGGCGACAGCCGATGCTGCGGGGATCAATATCACACTCTATAAATATCTTGCTACGGTAACAGGCGGAGGAATCTGCGGTATCGGCGGCATGTACATGAGTATGGTGACTACGTCCGGTGTGTGGGTACATGACTGTGTCAGCGGTTACGGATGGCTTGCGGTTGCCCTTGTTATCTTCGCGACATGGAGCCCGGTGCGAGGTATGATCGTTGCGCTTATCTTCGGCGGACTGACGATCATGCGTATGTATGTCAATATCCCCGGACTTCCGGCTCAGATTTATGATATGCTGCCATATGTGGCAACGATCGTTGTACTTGTTGTGACCAGCATGCGGCAGAGTAAAGAGCACGCCCAGCCGAAGAGCTGCGGCCTTAATTATTTCCGTGAGGAGAGGTGATCCGTGCCTGCCGGAATAACTGTTTCGTTGAATCGGCAGTTATTCCGGCAAAACTGAAAATTACGGGCTATCTCCATCAAACACGAAGGCGGGCATCAAATACGGGGGCGTGATGCGAAGCCCAAAATATATTGCATTTTGCCCCTCTGTATGTTATCCTCATTTTACTGATATCGGCGGTGGTCTTGCCGCTGTATCTTCATCGCCTCATGGCGTCTCATTTTCGGCTGGTCCCGTATCGGAACATGTATCCGACAATGAATGTAACTATTGACAGACTTATTATACATACAAATTTGTACAATAAGTAAGCTAAAATGTTGTTGACATTTTATAATGGGTGTAATAGTATAATAACAGTTGCGAACAACTGTTCGATTGAAAAGAAGGAGAATTTGATTTATGGCAGTGAATGACGAGAAGAAAAAAGCTTTGGATGCTGCAATTGCAAAATTAGAGAAAGATTTCGGCAAGGGAACAGTGATGAAACTGGGGGATTCCGGCGCGCATGTCGCGGTAGAGACGGTACCCACAGGATGTCTGAGTCTTGATCTGGCGCTTGGACTCGGCGGAGTACCGAAGGGCCGCGTCATCGAGATATACGGACCGGAATCCAGCGGTAAGACAACGATTGCGCTTCACATGATCGCAGAAGTGCAGAAGAGGGGCGGCATTGCCGGTTTTATTGATGCAGAGCATGCTATGGATCCGGTCTATGCAAAAAATATCGGAGTAGATATTGACGAACTTTACATATCCCAGCCGGACAGCGGCGATCAGGCGCTTGAGATCGCGGAGACAATGGTAAGATCCGGCGCCATCGACATCATAGTTATCGACTCGGTAGCCGCGCTGGTGCCGAGACAGGAGATTGAAGGAGATATGGGGGACAGCCATGTAGGGCTGCAGGCGCGTCTGATGTCACAGGCCCTGCGCAAACTGACTCCGGTGATCAGCAAGTCTAACTGTGTCGTGATCTTTATCAACCAGCTCCGTGAGAAAGTAGGCGTGATGTTCGGCAATCCCGAGACAACGACCGGAGGACGGGCGCTCAAATTCTATGCTTCTGTCCGTATGGATGTCAGGAGGATAGAGACGCTTAAACAGAGCGGCGAGATGGTAGGAAACCGGACCCGCATCAAGATTGTGAAGAACAAGATCGCGCCGCCTTTTAAAGAGGCAGAATTTGACATCATGTTCGGCAAAGGCATCTCCAAGGCCGGAGATATCCTTGATCTTGCAGCCGGAATCGATCTGGTCAGAAAGAGCGGGGCATGGTATGCGTATGAGGGCGAAAAGATCGGCCAGGGCAGGGAGAACGCAAAGGCTTATCTTGAGAACCACCCTGAAGTTATGGAAGAACTGGACAGGAAAGTGAGGGCGCATTATCATCTGCCCGGATCGGATGAGGGAGCAGAAACTCCGGGAACCGGAGCGGAAAAGAAGAGTGCAGATAAGAAAGAATGATCGTTACAGAAATTGAACCGTATACCAAGACGAAATTTAAGATATATTTAGACGGGAAGTTTGCCTTTGTATTATACAAAGGTGAACTTTCCCGCTACGGTATCCGCGAGGGAGAAGAACTATCTGCCGGTGCTGCGGAAAAGATCGAGACAGAAGCGCTGTTGAAAAGGGCAAAGCTTCGGGCAATGCATCTGCTGGGGGACATGGACCGGACAGAGGCGGCGCTGCGGGAGAAACTGAGGCAGGGATGCTATACACAGAGTGTGATCGACAGAGCCGTAGATTATGTAAAGTCTTTCGGGTATCTGGATGATGCCCGCTTTGCCGAGAACTTTGTCAGGACCCGGCAGGGAACAAAGAGCAGGAAAGAAATCCGTGCCGCTCTCATCCGGAAAGGTGTACCGTCCGAACTTATCGAACACGCATTCGATATCTGTTATGAGGATGGAGGAGAAGAGGAGGCTGTCCGTACAATACTCCGAAAAAAGGGATATGATCCGCTCGCCGCGGATGAGATAGAAAAGCGTCGGATATACGGGTATCTCGCGAGAAAAGGATTCCGTTATGAGACTATCTGCCAAGTGATACAAAACCATGAGCACAACGCTTGACATTGTTGTGAAAACAGTATAAAATTTAACTGTTGTATTTAAGTAATATGTACAATGAAAATTAAATAAGGAGGTGCTCCTGTGCAATTAAGTTTAGGCTTATGTATAATAATTGCCGTGGCCCTCGCGTTGATAGTCGGGATTATTTCTCATTTTGTAACGGTTTCTAATCTGAAGAAGAATGCGGAGAGCAAGATCGGAAACGCAGAGGCAAAAGCGAGAGAAATTATCGACGATGCTGTGAAGACTGCTGAGACAACGAAAAAGGAGGCTCTTCTGGAAGTAAAGGAAGAATCCATCAAGACCAAGAATGATCTTGAGAAGGAAACAAAGGAAAGAAGAGCGGAACTGCAGCGCTATGAAAAAAGAGTGCTTGCAAAGGAAGAAGCGGTCGAAAAGCGTTCAGATGCTCTCGAACATCGTGAAAACAAGCTTTCGTCAAAAGAAGAACAGATGCGTCAGCGTGAAGCCAAAGTAGAAGAACTGAGTCAGAAACGTGTGCAGGAACTGGAACGAATCTCAGGACTTACCTCCGAACAGGCAAAAGAATATCTGTTAAAAACTGTTGAAGAAGATGTTAAGCATGATTCTGCAAGGATGGTCAGAGAACTGGAATCTCAGGCAAAAGAGGAGGCGGACAAGAAAGCGAAAGAATATGTTGTCAATGCTATCCAGAGATGTGCAGCCGACCATGTTGCAGAGACAACGATTTCCGTTGTGCAGCTGCCGAGCGATGAGATGAAAGGCCGCATCATCGGGCGGGAAGGGAGAAATATCCGTACGCTCGAGACGCTTACCGGTGTGGAACTGATCATTGATGATACGCCGGAAGCAGTTGTACTATCGGGGTTCGATCCGATTCGCCGTGAGGTCGCAAGGATCGCTCTTGAAAGACTGATCGTAG
This sequence comes from uncultured Mediterraneibacter sp., assembly GCA_964548625.1. GTDB lineage: Bacteria > Bacillota > Clostridia > Lachnospirales > Lachnospiraceae > Mediterraneibacter. The sequence continues at coordinate 13,620 of CAZJRY010000029.1, read as the reverse complement.
ACGGTCGTATTCATCCGGCGAGAATTGAAGAAATGGTAGAAAAAGCTCAGAAAGAAGTCGATGCAATGATCAGGGAAGAAGGAGAAGCCGCGGCTCTTGAAGTGGGAGTCACAGGCATACATCCGGAACTGATCCGGCTTCTCGGCCGTATGAAGTTCAGAACAAGTTATGGACAGAATGCTTTGAAACATTCAATTGAGGTCGCTCAGCTTGCGGGGCTGCTTGCAGGCGAAATCGGTCTTGATGTAAGAATGGCAAAGCGTGCCGGGCTTCTTCATGATATAGGAAAATCAATTGACCATGATGTAGAAGGGTCACATATTCAGATCGGCGCAGATCTCTGCAGGAAATATAAAGAATCTGCAACGGTGATCAATGCGGTGGAAGCTCATCACGGCGATGTGGAACCGCAGACTTTGGTTGCGTGCGTTGTACAGGCGGCCGATACTATCTCGGCTGCAAGACCCGGTGCGAGACGTGAGACCATTGAAACATATACAAACAGATTAAAACAGTTAGAAGATATTACCAACCAGTTTAAAGGTGTGGAGAAATCTTTTGCCATTCAGGCAGGTAGAGAAATTCGTGTTATGGTAGTTCCGGAGCAGGTATCTGACGATGATATGGTGCTTCTGGCCAGAGATATTGCAAAGCAGATTGAATTCGAACTTGAATATCCAGGACAGATCAAAGTAAATGTTATTCGTGAATCACGGGTGACAGACTATGCGAAATGACCAAGGATCATAACAGATGATGAAAGACCGGCCCTTGTCGAAAGACAAGGGCTTTCTTTTTCGGGAATGCGGAACAGACGATAGAGATAAGGACGAGAATGTGAAATGAAAGAGGAGGATGGCTTTGGGCGAACATATTAAAAGGCTGAACAGGGAATTGAAATTTAAGGGCAGGATCATTGATTTTTATCAGGATACGATCGAAATAGACGGAGACCATACGGTTGTGTGGGACTTTATCAGGCATAAAGGCGCTGCGGCGGTGGTTCCCGTGACGGACGACGGCAAGATCCTCATGGTAAGGCAGTACCGTAATGCGCTGGACCGCTATACACTTGAGATTCCGGCCGGGGCGCTGGACTCTGAGGATGAACCGGGAGTTTCCTGCGCGTCCCGGGAGCTGGAGGAAGAGACAGGGTACAGATGCGAGAATCCGGAGTGGCTGATCACCCTGCGTACAACGGTCGCATTTTGCAATGAGCGGATTGAAGTATACGTGGCGAGGAATCTGATCCCGTCAAAACAGCATCTTGACGAAGACGAATTTATTGAACTGCAGGCGTATTCACCGGATGAATTAAAGCAAAAGATATTTGCGGGAGAAATCGAGGACGCGAAAACGGTGGCGTCGCTGATGGCATATATGGTGAAGTACCAAGAATAATCGGAACTCCCCGGCATATAATGAAATATCAAATTGTATGACAAGCACTGTTTATCGGAAAACTGGAGGAAGAATGAAGATATTTCATACGAGGAAACAGTTCCTTGCTCTTTTTATGCCGGGATTTTTATTGGGAATTATTTATACTAATTTTATAGCGGGAAAGTATGTGGCAGAGCCGGGTATATTCAGTGAATATTTCCTGAATCAGTTCGTTGACATCCAAATCAATGTTCAGGAATATCTCTGGTACCTGCTGCGTCTGCGCGCTGTCCCGTTCTTCGTACTGGCTGCTCTTTCGTTTACCAGAGTACGGAAAATGGCAGTCATCTTATTTCTTATCTGGGCAGGGTTGTCCGGAGGAGTGCTCATCTCCTCGGCAGCCGCCGAACTGGGGATGAAGGGATGCATTCTGTGCGTAACTGCGCTGTTTCCCCAGTTTTTGTTTTATATCCCCGCTTTTATTGTAATGCTGTGGTATTGTTATACGGCACCGCGTATCCGCTGGAACAGACAGAAGACGATTTTTGCCGCTCTGACCATGTCCCTTGGAATCATAACGGAACTCTATGTGAACCCGGTCATTGTAAAAGCATTTCTCTCTACGCTTTAGAGGCCTGCGCGAGCAGAACTGCAAAAGCAAGTGCTGACACTGCAAGCTGGCTTGCGAGCAGTCCCCAGAGATAACCTTGCATGCCGAACCGCGGAATAGCCAGGAAAACACTGCCGATACGTATAAGCAGACCGCATGTGTTGATGAGAAAAGTATAGCCTGTTTTACCGAATCCGTTTATTGCGCTGAAAAGAGCGGTATTTGTGTACAAAAACGGACAGATCCAGGCAAGTGTCAGAATAAATTTTCCGGCAGTGTCGCTGTGAAACAGAAGTGTTCCGATAAGCCTGCCGAAGATCAGGAAGAACAGACAGCATGACAGTCCGAGAATGAAACAGCTTCCGACGGCTTTTTTGAGCAGGCGGATAATAGCCGGACGGTTCCCGGCGGTGCTTGTCGCGCTGACTGCAGGCATAAGAACGGTTCCGACGGAATTTGTTACAGCGGACGGAAACTGGATGCATGGCAGCGCCATACCGGTAAGAACACCGTACAGACTGAGCGCGCCGGTGGTGTCAAGCCCGTACAGTTTAAGACAGATGGGAACGGACGCAGCCTCAACACTCTGCAGCAGTGTGACAACTGTACGGTTGGCTGTAAGCGGTACAGACAGGCCGACCAGTCCGCGGAGATTTTTGGTCAGGTTTGCCGGGGAGAATGCCTGTGCCGGACTGCCGGACCGGCTGAGTGCGCGTGCTGCGAAAAGAGCGGAGACAAATTCTCCTATTGTAATTCCCGCCGCTGCCAGATGAATAGACGGAGTTCTGCCGCTGCTCTGCGTGACGGCAAAGAGGAACAGGACGGAGAAAATGCGGACAAACTGTTCGATCAACTGGCTGAGCGCCGGAAGCCCTGTATTCTGCAGTCCGAAGTAGTACCCGCAGATACAGCTGTGTATGGCAGCGCACGGAAGCGCATAAGATATGATCATGAGCAGTTCAGTACACCGTTCATCGCCGAGAAAAGACAGAGCGATAAAAGCGGCGTTTTTTTGTATAAACAGGATTTCCGCGCCGGAGATGAGAAGCGTGAGAACAAGAGCGGTCCCGAGTATGCTTCCGGTTCCGTCTTTTTTACCGAGTGCGGCCTTCTCTGCGGTCATGCGGGAGACAGCGGTCTGGATCCCGGACGTGCTCAGGGCAAGGCAGAGGGCATAGACCGGAAATATAAGCTGGTACAGCCCCATGTTTTCTTCTCCGAATGCATGGCTTAAGAAAATGCGAAAGAAGAACCCCATGATACGGCTTATAAGACCGGCTGCCGTGAGGATCATGGCGCCCTCGAAAAGTTTATGTTTTGATGACATATGATCTGCCACCTCACAGATTTTACCAGTTTCTATAACATATGTGAAATCACGGGTTGACAGAACTTCCTGATAATGATATTCTACAAAAGGAAATCCTAGTAAAAATATAGGATATAAATTGCAGGGAATTATAATCCGGAAAATACAGAGCAGGGAAGGTGAGAACTTGAAACTGTCAACGAAAGGAAGATACGGCCTTCGGGCCATGATAGATCTCGCGCAGTACAGCGGAGAAGAGCCGGTCTCAATCACAAGTATATCCGCGCGGCAGGATATTTCGGAACGTTATCTGGAACAGCTCATGGCCATGCTGAAAAAGGCGGGTCTTGTCAGCAGTGTAAGAGGAGCCGGAGGCGGATATGTTCTGGCGAAAGATATGAGGGAAATCTCCGTGGGAGATATCCTGAGAGCTCTTGAAGGACGTCTGGAACCGGTGGAATGTCCGGGGCTGGAAGCGGACGGCGAGTGCAGGGTCGCCGACATCTGTGTGACAAAATATGTCTGGAAAAGGATCAATGACAGCATTAATCAGACAGTGGATGAGATCATGCTGGAACAGCTTGTAGAAGAAAGCAGAAAGAAATGCCGCGCAGATGCAGAGCGGCGGGCGTGTAAAAACTGAAAACAGCAGACAATATATGATTGGGAAATATGGAGGTAACATATGGAAAAACTGATTTATCTGGACAATGCGGCTACAACAAAGACATCCCCGGAGGTTGTCAACGCGATGCTGCCTTACTTTACAGAACATTTCGGAAATCCGTCCAGTGTGTACGGATTTGCCGCGAAAAATAAAGAGGTTATCACCAGACAGAGGGAGATCATCGCCGGAGTTCTCGGGGCGGAAGCAAACGAGATCTATTTTACAGCCGGAGGAACAGAATCCGACAACTGGGCGCTGAAAGCCGCGGCGGAAGCTTATGCGTCTAAGGGCAGGCATATCATTACAAGTAAGATCGAGCACCATGCGATCCTGCATACGTGCGAGTATCTAGAAAAAAGAGGATATGAAGTGACATATCTTGACGTGGATGAGAACGGGCTTGTCGATCCGAAGTCAGTTGAGAACGCCATACGTCCCGATACGATCCTGATTTCCATTATGTTTGCAAACAATGAGATCGGAACGATCGAACCTGCTGCGGAAATCGGTCGAATCGCCCATGAGCACGGCGTCCTGTTCCATACAGACGCGGTACAGGCATTCGCCCATGTTCCGATCAATGTGGATGAGTGCAATATCGATATGCTGAGCGCCAGCGGGCACAAGCTGAACGGCCCGAAAGGAATCGGGTTCCTCTATATCAGGAAAGGCGTGAAGATTCGTTCCTTTATCCACGGAGGGGCGCAGGAAAGAAAACGCCGCGCGGGTACGGAAAATGTCCCGGGGATCGTGGGACTCGGCAGGGCGGCGGAGCTTGCGTCAATATCTATGAAAGAACGTATGGATTATGAGACAGAACTCAGAGATTATCTGATCAGCCGGATTGAGAAGGAAATCCCGTACTGCAGGCTGAACGGAGACCGCGCAAAGCGCCTTCCGAATAATGTGAACTTCAGTTTCCGGTTCATTGAGGGGGAATCACTCCTGATCATGCTGGATATGAAAGGAATCTGCGCTTCCAGCGGATCAGCATGTACATCCGGATCGCTGGATCCGTCCCATGTGCTTCTTGCCATCGGGCTGCCTCATGAAATCGCGCACGGATCGCTCCGGATAACACTGGATGAGGAGACAACCAAAGAAGATCTGGATTATGTGGCGGACAGCTTAAAGGAAATCGTCTCACAGCTCCGGAGCATGTCGCCGCTGTATGAGGATTTTGTAAAGAAGCAGGCCAAAAAAGGCGCCGGAGCGTAAAGGCGCGGAAGATAATAACAAAAGAAATTTTTCAAGAAAGATCTGACAGGAATCAGGAGGAACCGTGTTATGTATACAGAGAAAGTAATGGATCATTTCCAGCATCCCAGAAATGTAGGAGAGATTGAGGACGCAAGCGGAGTCGGCACGGTCGGCAACGCGAAGTGCGGAGATATTATGAGGATTTATCTCGATATTGACGAGGATCAGATCATCCGCGACGTAAAGTTCAAAACGTTCGGATGCGGAGCTGCAGTCGCAACCAGCAGTATGGCCACAGAGCTTGTTAAAGGGAAGAATATCCGGGAGGCAATGAAGGTGACGAATAAGGCGGTTATGGAAGCGCTGGACGGTCTCCCGCCGGTAAAGGTACACTGTTCCCTGCTCGCGGAAGAGGCAATTCACGCAGCTCTGTGGGATTATGCGGAGAAGAAGGGCATCAAGATTGAAGGACTGGAGAAACCGAAGTCGGATATCCATGAAGATGAGGAAGAAGAGGAATACTGATGAGTAGAGTAGTTGTCGGAATGTCGGGGGGCGTGGACTCATCTGTGGCAGCTTTTCTTCTGAAAGAGCAGGGGTATGAGGTGATCGGCGTCACTATGCAGATCTGGCAGGAGGAAGACCCCTGCTCTGTGGAGGAAAACGGCGGATGCTGCGGCCTGAGCGCCGTGGAAGACGCAAGGAGAGTCGCTTCCGCTCTCGGGATTCCGTACTATGTCATGAATTTCAGGAAAGAATTTAAAGAGAATGTGATCGACTATTTTACAGACGAATATTTGAACGGGCGCACACCGAATCCGTGTATCGCATGCAACAGGTATGTGAAATGGGAGGCGCTTTTAAACCGCAGCATGGCCATCGGAGCGGACTATATCGCCACCGGCCATTATGCCAGGATAGACAGGCTGCCGAACGGCCGGTATGCGCTCCGCCGTTCGGCAACGCCTGCGAAGGATCAGACTTACGCTCTTTATAATCTTACGCAGGAGCAGCTCAAAAGAACGCTGATGCCGGTGGGCGCGTACTCCAAAGAGGAGATACGCTCCATTGCAGAAGAGATTGGTCTTATTGTGGCGGACAAGCCGGACAGTCAGGATATCTGCTTTGTTCCTGACGGCGATTATGCTTCTTTTATTGAGGATACAGTAAGAGAAGAGACCGGGAAAGAGCTTCCCGCAGGAAATTTTGTGACCCCGGAGGGACGTGTCCTCGGACGGCATAAAGGAATCGTCCATTATACGGTCGGTCAGCGCAAAGGGCTGGGACTGGCGCTGGGGTATCCCGCGTTTGTTCTGGAGATCCGGCCGGAGACCAATGAGGTGGTCATTGGTACTTATGAACAATCCCTGGCTTATACTGTGCGCGCGGACCGTGTGAATTTCATGTCGGCGGAAGACCTGACCGAACCGAAACGTGTATTTGCCAAGATACGCTATAATCATAAAGGCGCATGGTGCATAGCGGAAAAGTCGGGAGATGATGAAATAATCTGCCGTTTCGAGGAACCCCAGAGGGCGGTGACGCCCGGTCAGGCGGTCGTGTTGTACGATGGAGAGTATGTGCTCGGGGGAGGAACGATATTATGAGGCTTGATCATTCGATGATACGGTGCGATTACCATATGCATACGGAGTTTTCCACAGACAGCAAAGCGTCCGTCAAAAGTATGCTGGACGCCTCTGTGGAAAGAGGACTCCGGTCAGTATGCATTACAGACCATCTGGATCTGGATTATCCGGAGGACAAAGAACTGGGACCGGATCCGTTTCTGCTTGATCTGAAAAAATATTTTGAAATGCTGACGCGGACAAGGAAAGAGTACAGAGGAAAATTAGATGTGCGCATTGGCGTGGAACTGGGGCTGCAGCCCCATCTCGGGGAAGCGTACAGAAAACTGGTCGAAGATTATCCTTTTGATTTTGTGATCGGCTCCCTTCACCTTGTACACGGCACGGATCCCTATTACGGAAAGATATTTGAAAGAAAGACAGACGCGGAAGTATACAGGGAAGCATTCCGTGAGACACTGAGATGTCTGGAGAAGGTCCCCTCTTTTGATGTACTCGGTCATCTGGATTATGTTGTGCGGTACGGAAGAAATAAAGCACAGGAGTATTCCTACAGGAAATTTTCCGATGAGATCGACGAAATCCTGAAAAATGTGATATCGTCAGGCAAAGGCATAGAAATGAATATGGGAGGAATGAAGTATGGTCTCGGCTTTGCGAATCCTCATCCGGATGTCCTGAAGCGGTATCATGAACTTGGCGGAGAGACAGTGACCGTAGGGGCCGACGCCCATCGTCCCGAGCATGTTGCCTATGATTTTGAGAAAGCTGGAGAGATCCTGAAATCCTGTGGATTTCGCTATTATGCGGAATTTAAGGACCGCAGACCGGTATTTAAGCGGATCCCGTGACGGCCGGACCCGCGGTGTATGCACCGGTTCATCCGCGCCATTCGCAAACCCGCGCCGCTGCGCCGGATTGATTGAATAAAAATACATTTGGGACTTGAATTTTTGTTTCTGTTTTAGTACAATTGTTTTAGTTGATGAATCCTTAACAATCATGGTTTGTAAGGATTCATTGCCATGACTGGGTTACAGTCAAATATTTTTTTAACTTTTAGGAGGAATTAATCATGGCAGTAAAAGTAGCGATTAATGGATTTGGACGTATCGGACGTCTCGCTTTCAGACAGATGTTTGGAGCAGAAGGATTTGAGATCGTGGCAATCAACGACCTTACATCCCCGAAAATGCTGGCTCACTTACTGAAATATGACTCAACACAGGGAAGATACGCGCTTGCAGATAAAGTCGAGGCGGGAGAGGATTCCATCACTGTTGACGGAAAAGAGATCAAAATCTATGCTGAGGCTGACGCTAACAACCTTCCATGGGGTGAGATCGGCGTTGACGTAGTTCTTGAGTGTACGGGATTCTACACAAAGAAAGAGAAAGCTCAGGCACACATCAATGCGGGCGCTAAGAAAGTTATCATCTCCGCTCCTGCAGGAAATGACCTTCCGACGATCGTTTACAATGTAAACCACGAGACACTGACAAAGGATGACGACATCATCTCCGCGGCATCCTGTACAACAAACTGCCTCGCTCCGATGGCTAAGGCTCTGAACGACCTTGTACCGATCAAATCCGGTATCATGTGCACGATCCACGCTTACACAGGCGATCAGATGACACTTGACGGACCGCAGAGAAAAGGCGATCTGAGAAGATCACGTGCCGCTGCATGCAACATCGTTCCGAACAGCACAGGTGCTGCTAAGGCTATCGGTCTCGTTATTCCGGAACTGAACGGCAAACTGATCGGAGCTGCTCAGCGTGTTCCGACTCCGACAGGATCTACAACAATCCTGACAGCAGTTGTTGACGGAGAAGTTACAGTTGATCAGATCAACGCGGCTATGAAAGCAGCAGCTAACGAGTCTTACGGCTACAACGAGGATCAGATTGTATCCAGCGATATCGTCGGTATGACATATGGTTCTCTGTTCGATGCTACACAGACAATGGCTCTTCCGGTCGGCGACGGCACAACAGAGGTTCAGGTTGTTTCATGGTATGACAATGAGAACTCTTACACAAGCCAGATGGTAAGAACAATCAAATATTTCGGAAAACTGCTTGAGGCTTAATTCATTCCAATCAATGAGGACAAGCGCTCGGAAGATAATTCTGAATCATTGACTCACAATGGGGTCCGGTCTTGTTGTAGGACCGGATCTTATTTTCGTTTAAAAAGTATCAGGAGGCTATTAAAATGGCAGCACTTAACAAAAAAACAGTAGATGATATCAATGTAAAGGACAAAAGAGTCCTTGTAAGATGCGATTTCAACGTACCGCTTAAGGACGGAAAGATCACAGACGAGACACGTATCGTGGCAGCTCTTCCGACGATCAAAAAACTGATCGCTGACGGCGGAAAAGTGATCCTCTGCTCGCATCTCGGAAAACCGAAGGGAGAGCCCAAACCCGAACTTTCACTCGCGCCGGTTGCAGTAAGACTTTCCGAGCTGCTCGGACAAGAAGTTAAATTCGCGGCTGATCCGGAAGTCGCAGGGCCGAACGCAAAAGCAGCTGTAGAGGCCATGAAAGACGGAGATGTTGTACTTCTTGAGAATACACGCTACAGAGCAGAAGAGACAAAGAACGGAGAAGAGTTCTCCAAAGAACTTGCATCTCTCTGTGATGTATTCGTAAACGATGCATTCGGAACAGCTCACAGAGCTCACTGTTCAAATGTCGGTGTCACAGAATATGTTGATACGGCAGTTGTAGGATACCTGATGGAGAAAGAGATCAAATTCCTCGGAAACGCTGTAGAGAATCCGGAGAGACCGTTTGTCGCTATCCTCGGCGGATCCAAAGTATCCAGTAAGATTTCCGTTATCAACAACCTGCTCGAGAAAGTCGATACTCTGATCATCGGCGGCGGAATGTGCTATACATTTACAAAAGCTCAGGGCGGAAATGTAGGTAACTCTCTTCTTGAGGAAGATTATCTGCAGTACGCGCTTGATATGGTTAAGAAAGCAGAGGAGAAAGGTGTAAAACTTCTTCTTCCTGTTGACGCGGTTGCGGCAGACGCATTCTCAAATGATGCAAATACAAAAGTTGTCGCTCAGAACGAGATCCCGGACGGCTGGATGGGTCTTGACATCGGACCGAAGACAGCGGAGATGTTTGCTGACGCTGTGAAAGCGGCTAAGACAGTTGTGTGGAACGGACCGATGGGATGCTTTGAGATGCCGAAGTTCGCAGACGGAACAAAGGCAGTTGCAGAAGCTCTCGCAAGCACAGACGCAGTGACGATCATCGGCGGCGGAGATTCCGCGGCGGCGGTAAACCAGCTCGGTTACGGCGATAAGATGACACATATCTCAACAGGCGGCGGCGCTTCCCTTGAGTTCCTTGAGGGAAAGGAACTGCCGGGTGTAGCAGCGGCAAACGATAAGTAAAAATCAAGGAGAAATAATAAAATGGCAAGAAAGAAGATCATTGCAGGCAACTGGAAAATGAACAAAACTCCGAGTGAGGCAGTTGCACTTGTAGAAGAACTGAAACCGTTAGTAGCAAACGAGGAAGCTGACGTAGTATTCTGCGTGCCGGCTATCGATATTGTTCCGGTTGTTGAGGCAACAAAGGGAACAAACATCCAGGTCGGAGCTGAGAATATGTATTTCGAGGAGAGCGGAGCTTACACAGGTGAGATCTCCCCGGCTATGCTTGTAGACGCAGGCGTTAAATACGTAGTTCTCGGACACTCTGAGAGAAGGGATTACTTCGGAGAGACAAACGAGGATGTAAATAAGAAAGTTCTCAAAGCTTTTGAGCACGGCATCACACCGATCATGTGCTGCGGAGAGACTCTGGAGCAGAGAGAGCAGGGCGTGACAATGGACTTTATCCGTCAGCAGGTTAAAGTCGGCCTTCAGAACGTAACGGCCGATCAGGCTAAGACAATGGTTATCGCTTACGAGCCGATCTGGGCGATCGGTACAGGCAAGACAGCTACAACAGAGCAGGCTGAGGAAGTATGCAAAGGCATCCGTGAATGCGTCGCCGAAGTATATGACGAGGCTACGGCAGAAGAGATCCGCATCCAGTACGGCGGATCCGTAAACGCCGGAAATGCCGCGGAGCTGTTCGCACAGGCTGACATCGACGGCGGTCTTGTGGGCGGAGCTTCCCTGAAAGCCGATTTCGGCAAGATCGTAAACTACAAATAAGCATCCGGCATCCTCCGGATACACCTGAATAATGTGATAAATTAAAAAGGCGGTTTATCTTGTGTAATATCACGGATAAACTGCCTTTTTCAGAGCAAGGAAAATGACATGTGTCATTTATATTTGGCGATAAACGTGGTATATATAAAGCAAAATAAAGCGCAGTATTTAAAGGAGGATAAAATGAAAAGAATACTCGTTGTCGGCAGCCTGAATATGGATACGGTTCTTGAGGTTCCCTATCTGCCTAGAGCTGGTGAGACAATCACGGGTAAGGATATTACTCTGATACCCGGCGGAAAAGGCGCAAATCAGGCTTATGCTGTGGGAAAGCTCGGAGGAGACGTTGTAATGGCAGGCGCTATAGGGGATGATAGTTTTGGAGACAGGCTCAGGGCGAATCTAAAAGAAGTGGGGGTAAATACGACTCCCATTGTTGAGATTTCCGGTGTTCCAACAGGGCAGGCATACATTATTGTAGACGATAATGGAGAAAATTCCATCACTTTGATCCGGGGGGCGAATGGAGAGGTTACCTGCAAAATGGCGGAGAGATGGGAAAAGTATATTGAAACATGCGATATTCTTATTATGCAGCTTGAAATCCCGCTAGATACAGTGCTGTATGTGAAAAATTTGGCTGTCAGACTGGGAAAGATCGTCATACTCGATCCCGCTCCTGCGAAAAAAGAATTTCCAGATGGATTCTGGCAGGGGATAGATTACATAAAGCCAAATGAGACAGAACTTTCCATTTTGACAGGAAAACCGATAGATACGAGGGAAAATATCATAAATGCAGCGTCAGAAATGCTGGACAAAGGCGTGAAAAACGTAATTGTTACTCTTGGAGAAAAAGGTTGCTTTTTTGTAAACCGGTCAATACAAAAAAATTTCCCGGCAGAAAAAGTAAAAGCAGTGGATACTACAGCGGCGGGAGATTGTTTTACAGCGGCTTTTGCTCTTGCTTTAAGCCGCGGCGAAACTGAAGATGAGGCCATAAATTTTGGACAGAAAGTCTCTTCCATTGCGGTGACGAGAAAAGGGGCCCAGACCTCAATACCGGATGCATCAGAACTGTGAAACCAAAAGTGCATCCGTGATTCTGTATGAAAATAATAAGAAAACAGGGAGGCTGTCAACACTCCCTGTTCATTGTACATATATGTATTAGTCGGATTTATTCAAGCATCTTCATACATTTTTCGGGCTCGGGCGCATAGAGAGAGGAAATCCGGACTTTATCTGATAATCCTTCTTCTTCAAACATTTCTTTCAGTACCTGTATCAATATACCGGAGCCTTTGCCGAGTTTACACGAGGCTAGAGTTTCGTCCAGTCCGGTTCGACCATCAAAAGAACCATACCAGTCTGCATAACAGGTATAGTCTACTCCGCAGCTTGGGCTGCCATCTACGCCAACAAATCCAAGAACTTCAAACATATCTTCATTTTGCAGATATTCTTTTAATTGTTGTATAATCGGCGTTAGGATATCGCGGCAATGTGTGCGGAAAAAGACATTATCAAACTGATTGCTGACGTGCCCCCAGCGTCTTGCACCATAGAGGGTGAACTCGGGACAGGGCAGCTGGATGAGTTGTATTTCACTGTCGATTGCTTTGCGCATAAATTTTTTCCTGAGTGCCTCTTCAGCGTCAATTTCTTGCTGGTTATACAGGACAACTTTTGCTGCTGTATTCAGAATACAGTGCGATAAAAATAAAATTTTTTTCATAAAATCGCCCTCCTTTGTAAAATCTACAGACAAATCTATCACAATTGATTCTAAAATTCAAGGAAAAGTTTTAAAACATATTTAAACTTTTGGCATCAGAGGACGACATCACCATATCGAACCGACAATTTTTCCAAGTTTTTTTGCTCGATGATAATTTTCCCTTTTCGGAGTTCAATATAGTCTTTTTCTTCAAAGGAGGAGAGATGACGGTACAGAGTTCGTAAGTTAATGTGGAGGATTCCGGCAAGCTCTTTTCGGGTAAACGGACAGACATAAGGCGTCTTCCGCTGTGCCTGAAGAAAAAGATAATGCCCCAGAATATCTTTGAAGTGAAACAGCTGGTTTGTCTCAGCTCGCTCCATGTTTGACTTGAGTGAGGCTCCCATGGTCACCAAAGTTTGGTAACAGATATGGGCGTTTTCCTGTATGATGGTTTCAAAAACAGAAAGAGGAATGCGCAGGATAAAGCATTTGCTCTGGGCGACTACAAAAGCTGTGTAAGCACTTATTTTGTTCAAATATTCAACCAGTCCCATGATATCTAATGGTTCGATAAAGTCAATGACATTATCATTGTCCCAACTGATACAGTTTAACACACTGACACGTCCGGAGATGAGTATGTAAATATAGCGGCATGGATCGCCTTGACTGATGATGGTTTCTTCTTTCTGAAAATTCAGCAGACGTGCCTCGGATAGGTACTCCTGAAGCGCAGGATATGGGTTCATAGGATTATACGCACCGGAAAAAACGATTTCTAATGCTTTGGAAGTTTTGCTGTACATATGGCGAATATTCCCCTTTCTTTTGTTAAAAATAATAGAAAAAGATGACAAACGTCATTTTTCTAATTATACATATGTGTTAATCTACGGTCAAGTTAAAGGTTTCGGTTGATAAAAAAAGTCAGCCGTGCAGAACAACTTA
>CAZJRY010000028.1:0-22370 GCA_964548625.1 uncultured Mediterraneibacter sp. | reverse complement strand
ATCAGTCAAAACACGGGAAAACACTTCAGCGAGCACTTAAATGACGTTCGGATACAGCATTCGAAAAGCCTACTTGCCGAAACAAACTATAGTATCAGTTATATCAGCGAAAATATCGGCTATTCCGACCAGAGTTATTTTGGTAAAATCTTCAAAAAGCTGGTAGGGTTGACGCCATTACAGTATCGAAACAAGTGGCATGGAAAGGAAAAATTATGAAAAAATCCCATTCTCTGATTTTTAAACTGCTTGCACCTATAGCCGTTACTACTGTATTGCTTCTTCTTTTATCCGTAGCAACTGTGTCCAGAATTTACCAACACCAGACGGAACAGACGGCTATCCAGTCCAACTTGGAAATTCTAAACCAGACTGATGTCAGTCTGGGGCTGATACATGACCGGATTTCTCAGATTGCAGCAATTATTCAGCAGACGCCTTATCTTCAGAATTCCTTGGAGGCTTCCTTTGAAAGTGTTCAGGACGAATGGAAATCGCGCCAGCGTCTCTCGGAGATTTTTTCCAATAGCCCTTTAGCCATGGTAGATTATGAAATTATTCTTATTGGAACAAACGGGATTTCTGTAAGTTCTGGAAACGGCGGGGTTACTCTGGATTATGATGACTTTTTTGAATTAGACGTCTATCAGAGGGCAAGAGCAAGCGGCCATATTATCTACGATGGAAGACAGGAAGGTTTTACTTATGCCACTCAAGGCACTTCTATTATTTATGGGTGTAAAACACTCTCAGACAGCACAGGGGACTTTTTTGGTATTATTTTTCTGTCCGTTCCAGAATACAGTCTTCGACAGTTTTATCAGAGCTTTAGCAGCCGCAGTACCAACATTCTTCTACTTTCCTCCGAAGGAAAAATTTTATCCAGCAATATCGAGGAAGACATCGGCACCTATAACACCGATTTACTTCAGACGGTCCAAGAGAGCCAAAAAACATATACCGATTACACTCGTACGGAGGAACACACAATCGTGCTGTCACGCTATATCAATACCTATGATGCCTATGCCATCAGCCAGATAAATTCTTCCCTCCTTTACCATGAATCTGGTTCGCTGATACTGTCTGTCCTAACAATCTGCATCACCCTTCTGGTACTTTGTTTTCTGGTTGCCTTTATCATACGGAAAAATTTAAAACCATTGCGTACACTGGCTGAACATATGGCAGACAGCCAAGATATCCCGTCTCCGGTGCATATTACCGGCTCCATAGAGATGGAACAGATATCTATGGCCTATAGCCAGATGATAAACTCCATGAACGACTATATTGAAAAGCTGCATCAGGCACATGAGCAACAGCGCAAAGACGAACTGAACCTGCTTCAGATGCAGATAAATCCTCATTTTCTCTATAATACACTGGACAGTGTAAAACATCTGATTGAAATGAACAATACCGGGGATGCCTGCCGAACAATCGTTTCTCTCATTTCCCTTTTCCGGAGCACTCTGTCCAAAAATGGAGACATGGCAACTGTAGCCGATGAACTGAATAATATAAAAAATTATATTGCTATTGTCGAACCCCGTTACGGCGGACTAATCCACGCGGAAGCGGAAGCAGATTCCGACTGTCTGAATCTGGAAATTCCGAATCTATTGCTTCAGCCGCTGATTGAGAATGCCTTTTTCCACGCTTTTCAGAAAACCAGAACAGGAAGTATCCGTGTCCTTATCTATCAGGATCAAAAAATGCTCTTTTGTGAGATTACAGACAGCGGGGACGGTATGTCGGAAGAACTGACCGCACAGCTTTTGACCAGCCGGGAAGGCCTCCACTCCATCAACCATGTAGGTGTAAGAAATGTCCGGGAACGGCTGGAAATTCTCTATCCAGAAAAAAACTCTTTTGAAATTACCAGTGAACCAGGCTACGGCACATGTATCATCCTTTCTTTTCCTGCCAGGAAGTCAAAACCTTCAGTTTAGAGTCTGTCGGTGACAAGCTTGCGAAAGCTATCCTGTATAAGAATTACGTTTAGTCATGATCTCCATTCGGTCAGGAAAACCAGAATCCGCTGTAATCATATTTGAATACCCGATACCACCATGTGTCCCCGGTGCCGACAAGTGTCTGTATCGGTGTGTGATCTTCATCAAATTCTACGGCTGTAAATGCGCTTCCGCTGTCAACCAGTATATTTTCACCGAGATGCTGCACGGAACTCACATATCCGGAATAAGTCACACTGATCTCATCCACAAGCTCGAATGTCCGTTCATTTTCATCCACAAGATATCTGTAATACATAGACTCCTCTCCCTCGGTACCGCTGTAGGTTCCGTAGTAGGAACTGTCCGAAGAGTAGTCGTAGCCGCGGGTCGAGCAGACTGTGTTATTGTTATTATAGAAATACAGATAATATTGCCCGTCATCCAGGTCATCGGAGAATTCATATTCCACACAGTGCTGACCGGCCTGCAGGGAGAATTCCCCGACCTGACTGAGAAGCAGGCTGTCGTATCCGCTCTCTGTCCAGAACTGCTCCGATCCGATCATATAGTCTACTGTCGGATCGCCATAGATATCGTCGATCTTGATGATCGTGGAAGTTTCTCTGGAGCTGATGATAATGGAGTCTTCATCAAACATCCGGATGGAGTTGATATGCATCCAGTCCAGCGCCTCGTCCTCATCGCTGCTGTCAGAAGGCAGACTGTCCAGATAGCTGCCGAAAAGATCCGCAAGATCGATCAGTTCCGTGATCGTGCCGTCAGAGAGATCAACGCGAAGGATAAGATCCTCCTCTGTTTCTGCCTCTTCTTCTGACGCCAGTACAAGGAGGTCGTTATCAGAACCGAAGATATAATCATGATGAAGCTGATATTCTTCCATGCTGTAGATTTCCGTGATTTTCCCGAGGCGGTTCATCACCGCTATCTCGTCTGCGGAAGTACTGTAGTATATCTCATCTTCTCCGAAGAGGATATTGCAGGCGCGGTAGCTCTTGACCGGGATTTCCGAACGGATCGTGCCGCTGTTATCATACAGGAGGATGAAATCGACCTGTTCGTTTTCTTCCGTCGATCTGTTGCCGAGCATCGTATACAGACCGTCCGACAGTTCGGCATCGCTGTCTCCGGCCGTTATTTCAAGCCGGATGTTATCTTCACTGCCGAGAAGGGAAGGAGCGTCATACTCGAATTCCTTCGTGCCGATAATATTCCCGTCCTGATCTGTTGCGGTGAGCGTAATGGTGTTTACCGTATCAGGGACAATACCGGTCAGAAGATATTCGTGCTCCGTAGTATATCCGCCGTAGAGGGTTTCCGCGAAATCGTCATAGCCCTCAGCGGAAATCGTATAAGAGAGTTCTGCCGGAGTTTCCGTCGTAAAATACAGATACAGTCCGGTTGTATTCGTGCCGTATGGGTTTGCGACGATCAGTGGGGATTCCAGCGAATAAGAATCCTGCTCCTTCAGTGAGGTAAGTTCGCTGTCTGCTCCATCCTGATAATCCGCCGTATAGATTTCGTCTATATCAGAAGACAGCTCCAAAGTAATGATCCCGTTTTCAGCATTGGCTTCTTCCGATGCCTTCTCCTCTGCTGTCTCCGAACTGTCTGTGCTGCCGCATCCTGTAAACGCTGTGCCTGAAAGGAACAGGCACAGACACAGACACAGGACCGGCACTGACAGCTTATATTTTCTTCCTTCAATCATTTAGTTTTCCTCCTTTTCTGCCCTGCTTCGGCAATTTCAGTATCATGTATGAGATCACGCAGTGTCTGCATGGACATATCAACGGAAGCGATTTCATCAGCGCAGCGTTTCAGCTCTCCGCGGACAGTCTTTTCATGCTGTATTTCACGTTTATATTTTATCTGATGTTCCAGTGCCGCCCAGAAATCCAGAGCGATCGTCCGGATCTGGATTTCAGCCCTGTATCTGTACCCTGCCGGCTGCACGATAAGGTGCAGACTGCGGTATCCGTTTGGTTTCGGGTAAGCGATATAATCCTTTTCCTCCATGATCTGCAGTTCCGTCCGGGTGCGCAGCCAGCCGGCAATGTCGTATACATCGCTCACAAAAGAACAGATAACACGTATGCCCACAGCATCATGCATCTGTGACAGCGCGGTGCCGGCATCCGTCGGGAGATGACGCTGCTTTAACTTCTGTATCATACTCTCCGGACTTTTAATTCTGGACTTACAATATAAGACCGGCTCAATCTGATCCTCCGCCTGACGGAAAGGGAAATTTTTGATAAGTTCTGTCAGATATTCTTCTATACGCTTTAACTCGGGAAGTGCCTCTCTGTAATAAGATTCAGGTGTCATAATATTCCTTTCTGCTGATGTGAATGCATATTTGCCGCGTCATCCCCTGACCGGGAAGGTTACAGTAATAAGGAGTGATTTTTCATCCTGCGTCTCTGCTGCGATCTTCCCTTTATGGAAATGAACAATGGCGGAAGCAATGGAGAGTCCCAGCCCGTAGCCGCCGGTCCGGGAATTTCTTGACGGTTCGGCTCTGAAAAAGCGGTCGAACAGATTGGGGAGGCTTTCTTTAGGCACAGATTCCGCCGTATTAAACACACACAGACGTATCGTGTTTTTCTGTCTTTCAAGGGACAGTTGTATGATCCCTCCCTTATCTGAATATTTAAAGGCATTATCCAGAAGAATATCGAAAAGCTGCCGGATGGCTTTCTCCTCCCCGAACATTGAAAGCATCGGCTGTATCCTTGAGGTAAATGTTTTATTCTGTACCTTTGCTCTCGACTGGAAGGACTCAATAGCTTCTTCCGCAAGATCCGAGACGGGGAAATCGATCATTTCGGTTTGAGGGCGCTCGTCCATGCGCGATAAAAGGATGAGATTGTTTGTGAGCTCAGAAAGCCGTTTTGTCTGGTTTTTGATATCCCCCAGCCATTCGTTCTCACCGATATCCATTTCCAGTATGTCTGCGTCAGCATCAATTATGGTCAGCGGCGTCTTCAGTTCATGTCCTGCATCGGTAATGAACTGTTTCTGCTTCTCACGGTTCTTCAGGAATGGTTTGACGATCTGTCCGGAAAAGAAGATCAGGAGCAGGGCGACCGCACACAGCCCGACAACGGAAACGCCGACACATGTCAGCAGAAATGCAGTAAAAGTATTCA
Source organism: uncultured Mediterraneibacter sp. (assembly GCA_964548625.1). Taxonomy (GTDB): domain Bacteria; phylum Bacillota; class Clostridia; order Lachnospirales; family Lachnospiraceae; genus Mediterraneibacter. Next base: position 17,236 of record CAZJRY010000028.1, on the reverse strand, counting down.
GCCTGCGGCCGCAGTCCAGAAATATGATATACGTATTCCCATCATCCGTGTCGGTTATGACATATCTGTATTCGTCAATGAAACCACTCACCTTTCCGGAGCCGGCGGCTGTCCTGGCATATTCAACAGCGTCTGATGAATCGATCGCAGCGATCTGGTCTGTGTTTACCGAAAGGACGGCCCCGTCTTCCGCAAGCGCGACGGAGAAATATCTGGATTCATAAGGCAGTTCCGGGGAAAACAATCCGGAACTCCTCAATGAACTGTCCTCGTCAATATAATCGTCACTTTCCCCGATCGGGAAACTCCCGTCATTGTCCGCAAGGATTTCCAGCACGCCGTCCGCGTCTTTTATTATATCCCGGTAGTCCAGCAGGGCGGCTGCAGATAAAATAATGGATAAGATTACAGCCAGTGATAACAGGGAAATGAGGATCAGTTTGACACGGAGTTTTTTTATCATTCGTCTACCTCCAGCGTGTACCCTGATTTGCGGACAACAGTAATGCGGATATTCGAATGGAGGGCTGCCAGCTTTTTTCTGAGATAAGAGATGTATACCCATACGACATTCATTTCAGCTTCACTGTCATACCCCCAGATCTTTTCCATAAACCGTTCGGTGGATATGAGAGCTCCGGGATGGGTCATCAACATTTCCATCATCTGGTATTCTTTATTTGCCAGCCTGTAAGAGCCTGTCGTGGTAGACAGTTCATAAGACGCCCGGTCAAGGACAACGTTCCCGACCTGAAGCTTTGAGGACGCCTGCGCGGTCTGCGCCCGTGTCATGGCTCGGATGCGCGCCAGCAGTTCTTTCGAATTAAACGGCTTGGTCAGATAATCATTGGCGCCTGCGTCCAGTCCGAGCACCTTATCATCGATCTCTGATTTCGCGGTCAGCAGAAGGACCGGAATCAGGTTTCCTTTCTTCCGGATTTCTTTCAGCACAGTGATGCCGTCCGCTTTCGGCATCATGATATCAAGTATTGCTCCGTCGTAATTATCCGATTCCAGATATTCTAACGCCTCTTTCCCGTCATAGACAGGATCCACCGAATAATTGTTTCTTAGCAGTATGGCACATAAAGCCCTTGATAAAGCTTTTTCATCTTCCGCAAGCAGCAATCTCATACAGAAATCCTCCAATTCCAGTTACTTGTCTGTTTTACTGTAACACACTTACTTTAAATGAAGTTAAAAATGAGCTACACAAACTGATTGCATCCCGCGTCATATGTATAATCGATCAGGTCAAGCCTGTCGGAGAGCTCTTTTCTGTCAATCTGCATATCATCACAGAGCGCGTCCAGCGACGGATAATAATCCCTTAGTTTTGTGTTAATAACACTTAATAATATTACCGGATCTCCCGGAAGCCCTGTGAGCATACGATCAACTCCTTCTCTGTAACAATCATATCTGCTTTTATATCATCCGGAGCTAACGGTATCTCCGGCGCTATCTGCACTGAGTAGGCGAGGGCCGCTTTCACGCATTCGGGCTTATCCGCCAGATATGTGTCATAATATCCCCCGCCATAACCGATTCTGGCTCCGCTTCGGTCGAACGCGACGCCGGGCAGCAGGATCAGTGTATCTTCATGCGGTACGGGAGCTTTCGGACACCATTGTCCGGGCTCTTTTATCCCGGCGAATCCGGTGGCTGCATCCGCGGGACTCTTGATCAGAAAGAACTCCATCTTCCGATTTCCGCATACCCTTGGAAGCGCTACTTTCTTACCTCTTCGAAGCGATTCTTCTATGAACGCGGCCGTACCGGCTTCATCTTTAAATGAAGCATAGCAATAGATAAACCGGGCATCCCGATAAGACGGCTCGTCAAAAAGCCGTTTTGCGATCATTCGGTCCGCGTCCTTTCTTGTTTCAGGAGATAAGCTTTGCCTGAGTCTCCGGTACTTTTCTCTAATTTCCTTTTTTGTCCTGTTTACTTCCGTATTTTTCACCAAGATTCACTACCGTTCCGTCTTTTTCCTCGATATCGATATTATTAAGCTGCGCGCGGAGATTGCTTTTTACGGATTCCAGATATTCCATGCGGAGTATCTTCTGTTCCTTCTTTTCCGCCTCCGTAAGCCCCTCTGCCTTTGATTTACGGTACAGCTCATTGATTCTGTTTATCTTTTGTCTGTCCATGATCGATCCTTTCAAAATTATATCTTCTTCCAATCCGGCTTTTCCTTTCGCCGGACTGTATTATACACTATTTCGCATGGTTCGTCCAGAATATCATGCCATGCGGCTCTTTGTCCACCTGTCCCGGCTGACAGTCCGGGAAAATTATCCGGTCAGCTCGAATAGTTTTCCAGAAAACCATACAGCTCGTCCTCAGTCGCAATGTATTTTCCTGATGCGATTTCCTGCTGAACTTCTTCGGGGAGATCTGTAAGGGGAATCTCCGTCAGCTCATAGATCGTCTGTCTGTCGCTGAGGAATACAACAACAAAGCCCTGCATTTCACATAGATAATATCCTTCTTCATTTTCACTGTCCTCCTCATCTACTGCTTCCCCTTGTGCGGTAATACTCCGCGTATCTGTCACCTCGTTATCGGGAGCGGCACTGCGTTCCGCAATACGTTCATAGGATATCTGATATCCGGCTGTAAGCAGCGCTCCCGCCAGCAGGATTGCAGCAAAAAAGCCAACAATGTATTTTGTCTTCATGTTTCCCACGTCCTTTTTTCATACAGTATTGGCTTTTTTGATTTTTTTATTCAGTTATATCTTCATCCTCTTCTTTCATTTCGGGAATCAGATGAAACTGCCGGCTGTAACGGAGCAATCTGGCTCCCATCGGGAGCGAGAGGATATCATCTTCCGAGAGGGCTCCCATTTTAAGGATCAATACTATGTAAACAGCGATAGCGGCACAGATTGCGATCACCGTCGGGATCACACGCCCTCCGATCAGAAGATCCAGTACAAACCAGATGATATACGTAACGGCTCCCATCACCGCGGCCGCGATGAACGGCTTCAGGAACATATGTCTGACGTTGATCTTATATCCGCATACCTTTCGGATCTTAAGCTGGTTCAGGATACACATGATAAGGGCAAATACGATATTGCTTCCGACCAGTGCGTACACATTCATCCGGAATGCCACAAGCATGACAATAAAAGCCGCCAGATGGATCACCAAGGCCGCGGCCGCGTTTTTCGCCGGGCTTGACATATAGTTGAGGCCGTGAAGCACGGAATTCGTGATCGATGCCCACCCGTACAGCACGATAACAACAGCGCCCAGCATGAGCAGATTGGCAGGCGTTGCGCTGGAGTCATCATATAAAAGCACCATAAGAGGAGATGCCAGCACCGCTATCCCCACGCAGCTCGGAATTGTGATGATCGTCGCAATGCGCAGTGTCTGATCGATCTGATGGTGGACTTTTCCTGTCTGTCTGCTCATAACAGCCGCAGTAAGCGTCGGGACGATCGAGGCGCTGACCGCTGACGGGATAGACAGCGGAACATTGATCAGCGGATCATATTTTCCGGTATAGATTCCCTGCAGAGCCATATATTCCTGCTCGGAAAATCCCTGCCATGACATAATATGATTAAACACCGTAAGGTCTATGATCTGGTTGATATTATAGATCGCCGTACTGAAGATAACGGGAACCGCCGTAAAGATAAGAGCTTTCAGTATTTTTGAGTATGACTCTTTTGTCTTTGAATGATCCTTTTTCAGTTGTCTTTTGATGCCGCCCCTGAATATCCAGAGCACAAACATAAGGAATAAAAGACCTGCAAACGCCCCCATTACGGTACCGAGCGTACCTCCGGCAGCGCCGTATGCGGGACCTAAAAGTTCCTCTCCTGCTTCCTGCCCCGCACGGGTGCCGATCCCGAACAACACGCCTGCGCCGACAATGCTTACGACGGCATTGATGATCTGCTCGATCACCTGTGAGACAGCCGTCGGCATCATTGTTCCCAGTCCCTGAAAATATCCCCGGAGCACGGCCATAACTGCCACGATGAACAGTCCCGGCGCAAGTACTTTCAGCGCATAGACACTGAGCGGCGCCTTCATTACATATTCAGAGATTGCCCCCGCGCCGAAGAAAACGGCGGCCGCGATGATAAATCCTACAATAACCGCAAAGACAAGCGAACACAGGAACGCACGGAATGCATTTCTTCTCTGCCCGACGGAAACCCGTATTGATACAATCTTTGAAACGGCAGTCGGAAGACTCAGCGAAGAGATCATCAGGGCAAACGCATATACCTGATAGGCGTAGCCGTAGAACCCGTTCCCTTCATCACCCAGAAGATTGGTCAGAGGAATCCTGTATACAACGCCGATCACTTTTGTGATCACAGCCGCTGCCGCCAGGATAGAGCCCTGGACGATATAATCTCCTCCTTTGGATTTTGTTTTATTATTCCTTGGTGTCTCAGACATGAAAGTCCTCCTTGCTATCGAAGAATGTTGATTTTTTCCATGATTTCTCTCTGTTTTTGTTCCATTACTTTTCTTTCATCCTCTTCCATATGGTCATATCCGCACAGATGGAGCATGCTGTGAGCGATCAGGAAAGCATATTCACGCATGGGTGAATGACCGTATTCCCCGGCCTGAGCCATAACTTTGTCCGCGGAGATCACAATATCTCCAAGCATCAGTTCTCCCGTTCCGGGCTCAAATACATCCGGCATTTCTTCATCGATTCCCGTAAAATCACCGGGTCTTTCAAACTCCATCATAGGGAAGGACAATACGTCGGTCGCCCGGTCTGTCCCTCTGTGCTCACGATTCATTTTCCGGATTTCCTCATCCTGCGTGATCAGAAGGCCGACCTCTGCTTCATAGGGGCATTGTATATATTCCAGTGCCGCCGTCACAACTGTTTCCGCGATTTCTCTTGCGTCAAAAGGAAAATCTATGTTCCCCTCGGTTTCTATATAAAGACTCATGATCTTTTCCTCCTGCCGGTTCCTTTCGGCTTTGATGCGCTCTTCTTCTCATATTCCTCATAGGCTTTTACGATCTTCTGGACAAGCGGATGCCGGACCACGTCTTTGCTCGTCAAAGTACAGATACTGATTCCTTCCAGATCTTTTACCACTTTGACTGCCACGTCAAGTCCGGATGTCGTGCCGGAGGGCAGATCCTTCTGCGTAGCGTCGCCGGTAATAACTACCTTTGATCCGAAACCGATCCTCGTCAGGAACATCTTCATCTGCGCGGGAGTCGTATTCTGGGCCTCATCTAATATGATAAATGCATTGTCAAGGGTACGCCCTCGCATATACGCAAGAGGCGCGACCTCGATCAGGCCTTTCTCGGAATTTTTCACAAAACTGTCAGCCCCCATGATCTCATACAGCGCATCATAGAGGGGTCTCAGATAAGGATCGATCTTACTTTGCAGGTCTCCGGGAAGGAATCCGAGCTTCTCTCCCGCTTCAATTGCCGGGCGGGTCAGAATAATGCGGTTTACTTCATTTCGTTTAAATGCCGTGATCGCCATAGCCATTGCAAGATAGGTCTTGCCTGTTCCGGCCGGTCCCAGCCCGAATGTGATCATATCCTTCCGTATAGCGTCGACATATTTTTTCTGCCCCAGAGTCTTTGGTTTGATCGGCCTGCCCTGAAGCGTATGACAGATCATTTCACGGTCGATTTCAACAATCCCTTCCTCCTGATCTTCAAACACAAGGGAAATCGCATAATCCACATTCTGCTCTGTGATCGTGTTGCCTCTTTTCGACAGTTCCGTAAGCTGGGTCAACACCCTCTGTACTTTCTGCACCGCATAAATTTCTCCCACGATCTTCGTGTTTCCGTCGCGCGCGATCAGTGTGACGTGGAATGTGCGTTCAAGTTTTTTTGCATAAGCGTCAAACTGGCCGAACACATTTGCCTCATGTTCAGCCGGTATATCAATCATCAGTTCCGACAGACTCATCCGTTTCTTTCCTTTCGATCGTCAATATTTCTGTATCCGCCTCTTCCGTGATCCTCTCGTTCAGATAAAGGATCCCGGAAGCCTCGGCAGAATCCGCATACAGATGTATTTTAACACTATTTTCATTTATTTGAATACCTTTTTCCTCCAAATCACTGCAAAACTGCTGAAAATTACTGCTCAGGATCTCTCTGATCTCCTCTTCGGTATATGTTTTTTCCTGAAGCGAATAAGATTTCACTCTTTTTATCCCCCAAAAAAAGGGAAGATAAAAGTTCTCTCCTGCTTTGAGCCGGCGCTCGTTTACTGTCAGTTCGCTGTTTTCATACTGATCGGATATGCTCCCGACAGATATTTTGTAATCTCCGAGCCTGATATAGGGCTGATATCTGATTTTGCCGTCATAGACTTTTTCCCGATAAGTCATGGAAATACTGTCTGTATATTCAAGCTCTGTATCGGCAAATATATCTGCGTCGGACTGCTGATACTGATATCCGGTCACTTCCCCGCTGTCATTTACCACATCCACGCGGCCGAGTACAAGGATATCGCCTTTTTTCACTTCATCTCCCACATGTACCTGCGGCACCCCGGAGCGGGTTACGATGCTCGTTATAATACCGTCCGATGCCGCGATCAGATCTGTCGGGGTTTCCTCGCCGGCCGCAGATGTTGTTTTATCCTCATTCTCATCATCGGATCCGGCCAAAAGCGTATCATCATTCTCTTTGATCTGTATTTTCAACCGGCTTCCGTCAACTGATGCGGAGACCCAGATTATATCGTTATATTCCTTCCGGATTTTTTTTACGATATCCGAACAGTCAACCTCGCTTTTCAGCATAAAAGGGGCGACTCCCTCGCTTCTCAGATACTCGGCCAGAGTTTCATCCGGCCATTTTTCATTTCCCTCAAAATGAATATCCCATATAAACAGCGAATATGCCTTCAGAAGAACAATACATATAAAAAGTCCGAAAAAAAACAGCTTTCTTTTTCTGTACTTAAAAAGGAAGAACGGGATGCCGAATCGCCGGGTGAGCGTGATCTTTGAATGTGTTTTTCTCGCCAGCGGTTTCAGTCTCCGGAAATCAGCGGTACTTATATACATCTCATATCCGTTCCCGGCGGGCGCAAGCCCCCAGATAAAAATATCATGATAGGAGCACATATTGAGAAACCGCTCCGGAGAAAAGCCCTGTATCCGGATCCGTACATAGCCTTTGAGATAACGAATGAACAAACGGATCATCTTTTATTCCTCCCGTCAGCAAATTCGATGCTTTCTATCCTTCCGGTGATCTTCATCTCATCATTGGTATAATATTCTATCTGAAGACGCTTTCCGGTCAGACGGATCTGTCCTCCCTTTGTCTGTACTCTGACAAGGCATTCCGTATATTCGGTTATCCCTCTGTAATTCCCGATACAGACTTCAAAATTCCCGAGAGCGGTGAGCACCGACGCTTTCAGGACAACATCTTTCGGCATACTTGCAGCCGACGCGAGTCGTTCGCCAAACTGTTCTTTTTCCATAAAAATGCCACACATACGCCTTTTATAATCAGTATATGTGCAGCATATAATGTCCTATTCCTTTTTCGTCCGTTCCTACTCGTAATCCATGCACGCTCTCTCTGTGACGTACGGTCTCACATAAGTATCCGCGACAGCCACATGAGCCGGATGCGCCGCGTATACGGCGATATCCTCTGCCTTTTCCATGGTTGTCACAAGCGCGATATCATGTGTGCTTGACGGAATCGGATCTTCGATAAACTTTACGGTAAGAAGTCCGGGCACTTTCCCCACAAGCGCGCTCAGATTTTCATTCATAGCCTTTTTCAGTTCCGGCTTCTCTGTCTCCTCGATCTTCGGTTTGAATTTCCACATTACAATATGATGTACCATTTTTCTTTCTCCTTCCCACTGATGTTAAACTTTATATTTTCTCTTTTTTCGGTTCTCTGCCTGCGCCCTCTTCCTGTAAAACACAAGACATTGATTGTGATCCGCATTCATTTCTGAAAAAATGATGACAGAACGACCAGTATAAATACAATGATAAACAAAATCTGTACAACACGTCCGTTTCCGACTCTTGTCTCCTCAAATTCCATAGGTCTGTCGTCAAATATCCCCGGATCGCTCATCCGTTCTTTGTACTGAAGATCCTCCAGATAATGCTTCCACCTGCTCCGGTCTGTATAGACGCGTACCTGTGCGGAAGCGAGATACCGGTGGATCGGTTTTCGGTATCCCTGACTCCGGATCGTACTTGCGACTCCTGTGACCGGATCTGTGATATCCACTTGAAGATAATAATATCTGTGATATCTGAGTGTGTTATGTTCTCCCGAACTGTAAGGAACATACTGCCCATTACACTGCGGATTTTTCCGAACCGTGAAGATCCGTAAGCTATGGCATCCGCCCTCTGCCTGCGGTAGAACAGTGCTTTCCGCATCATGGTAACGGCAGAATACACCGGAAACAGTCCTGCCACGAAAAACAAAAGTACAGTCATACGGGTTCCGCCATTTACAAGAGAAGCAATAAGACATGCATACCACAGAATCGCAAACAGGATCAGAAATGCGACATTTCCCATTTCTTCCTCCGCGGGGCGGATTTTTCTTTTCATAACTCTCTCCTTTGCCTTTATTCCGGCAGGCTGCCGTGCTTCTGTTTATCTTTTCAATACTTTCACGATCTCTGCGATATACATGGTGTGATAATCTTTCTCCGGGTACCATTTTGTATCGCACTCGCTGTCAATGAAACACTCCGGCAGCATTTCCTGAGCGTAAAGCTTTCTGCATACGAAGATTTCTTCTGCCTCTTCCACCGCGGCCGTTCCATCGATCTCGACAGGATGCAGGCCTGCCTCCCGCCATTTGTCCGCAACGTTTCTGCCGGATACTGAGCCGCACACATTCAGCGCTTTGCGGTACTCTTCCGGAAGAAATGAAAGAGTAAAATATTCATTCTTATCGACAAACTCTTTTGTATATCTCTGCGGACGGATGTAAACGGTTGCCACTGGTTTGCCCCACATAATCCCGACGCCTCCCCAGCTGGCGGTCATTGTATTGGATGATCCTGCATCTCCGGCTGTGACCAGCATCCACTGTTTACTGATCTTATCGAAAGGATTGAATTCCATTGCTGAAACCGGTGTTTCTTTAAATTCCATTCTTCATATCCTCCTAAATAAATGTTTTGTAATCTTCATAGTTTTTCACGAAAAGTTCCGGTGTGCTGAGTCCGTTTCTTTTCTGATCTCTTCCTCGCAGGACTGCATCGCGCGAAGCGTCTTATCAAACAGATCATTCAGTTCCCATCCCAGATTCTCCGCACCGGTGCGGATGATATCTCTGGAACACCCGGCTGCAAACCGCTTATCTTTAAACTTTTTCTTTACACTGGACACTTCCATATCCGAGACACTTTTCGAAGGACGCATCAGAGCCGCCGCCCAGATCAGTCCGGTCAGCTCGTCTGTCGCAAAAAGGACTTTTTCCATCTCATGCTCCGGCTTCACATCACTGCAGATCCCGTATCCGTGGGAACAGACAGACCGGATCATGTCCTCTCCGACACCTGCCTCTCTTAAAAGTTCCGGCGCCTTAACGCAGTGCTCTTCCGGATACATTTCAAAATCAATGTCATGCAGAAGTCCGACAATCCCCCAGAACTCTTCATCTTCACAATAGCCCAGTTCCCGGGCAAACCAGCGCATCGTCTTCTCCACTGTAAGCCCGTGCTGAATATGAAACGGTTCTTTGTTGTATTTTTTCAGCAGCTCCAGCGCATCTTCCCTTGATAATGTACTTGTCATAGCTTTTCCTTCTTTCCGTTGAAGCGCCCCTTCTCAAAAAACATTTGAGAAAGAGCGCATTCTGTTTTCACGATTCTATTATACACACCAACTGTAGAAAATACAATAAAACAGGCCGTCATCCTTTCATCAGAAGCTCTGTGAGTTTTTTCATATCCATCTCTTTGAGTACATGATCCGCTTCCGGGAAATCTTCCTTCGGAGAAATTTCTGTCCTGACATAAACAGTTGCGAGATCCGCTTTCTTCGCTCCCTCAATATCGCACACGCCATCGTTGCCGATCATGACAGCCTTTTTTCTGTCAATATCGTATGTTCTGATCAGGCTTTCGAAAAATTCTACGTCCGGCTTTTTACATCCATGCTCCGAAGAGATAAAAATACCGTCAAAATACGGTGTGATCTTAAGCGCCTTCATCTCATACGCCGTGAAGATCTGCTGTGCATTTGAAAGAAGATAAATCTTCTTTCCGCTGTTTCTGAGTGCAGACAGCATTTCTTCCGTGCCGTCGTACAGTCTCAGATGTTCCATGGACAGAATGCGGAAAAACTGCCCCGCATGCCTTGTCAGAAGCTCGTCTGCATTTACGCCTTTTCCATGGAAAAGCGCATGGAAAACTTCTTCGATCCGGATCTCCGGATATGCCTCATGGGTTTCCTTTCGTATTCCGCCTTTCCCGGCACTCATCTCTTTCGTCAGACGGTCATAGGCAAGATGAAGTTCATCCGAAGTATAGTCCGCTCCGTAAAAAGCATAGAATAGTGCGAGTCTGTCCCATAATTCTTCTTTTTTTTCGTCTGTACGGATATCTACAAGTGTTCCGTACAGATCAAATATATATGTCTCATACATTGTTGTACCGCTTTTCAGTTTCTCCATTGATTCATTGAGATTCATTTGATTTTGCTGCCATTATGATATAAGAAATTTAGAGTGGCTACGGCAAGATATTGAATAACTGTCATAACCACTCTAAAATATACTACCTGCATGCGCTAATGAACCGCCATTTTCGGATTTCTCAGAACTTGCCTGCTTTCGCAGCTTCTTCAACGGAAACCGCGACTGCAACCGTCATGCCGACCATCGGGTTATTTCCCGCGCCGATCAGTCCCATCATCTCCACATGGGCCGGTACGGAGGATGAACCCGCGAACTGCGCGTCGGAGTGCATACGTCCCATTGTATCTGTCATGCCGTAGGAAGCCGGTCCCGCTGCCATGTTGTCCGGGTGAAGCGTACGTCCCGTACCGCCGCCGGATGCAACGGAGAAGTATTTCTTTCCTGCATCAACACACTCTTTCTTATATGTACCCGCTACCGGATGCTGGAAACGTGTCGGATTTGTCGAATTACCTGTGATAGATACATCGACACCCTCTTTCCACATGATCGCAACACCTTCACGGACATCATTCGCGCCGTAGCAGTTAACCTTGGACCGGAGTCCGTCAGAGTAAGCGATTCTCTGTACTTCTTTGAGCTCGCCTGTAAAGTAGTCGTACTCTGTCTGTACATATGTGAATCCGTTGATCCTTGAGATGATCTTAGCCGCATCTTTTCCAAGGCCGTTCAGAATAACACGGAGCGGTTTCTTGCGGACTTTATTTGCTTTTTCCGCGATACCGATAGCGCCCTCCGCTGCTGCGAATGACTCGTGTCCGGCAAGGAAGCAGAAGCAGTCTGTTGACTCTTCAAGAAGCATCTTTCCAAGATTTCCGTGTCCGAGCCCCACCTTACGCTGGTCGGCAACAGATCCCGGAATACAGAATGCCTGAAGACCTTCTCCGATCGCCGCGGCTGCATCGGCAGCGTTCCTGCAGTCTTTTTTGATCGCGATCGCCGCGCCTGTGATATAAGCCCAGCAGGCATTTTCAAAGCAGATCGGCTGAATGCCTTTGATCTGATCGTAAACCTCCAGTCCGGCATCCTTTGTGATCTTCTCTGCCTCTTCCAGAGAAGCGATACCGTAGCTGTTCAAAACTTCATTGATTTTATCAATTCTTCTTTCATATGATTCAAATAAAGCCATTTATATATCCTCCTGATTTATTTACCTTTGTCGAGATTTTTATTTAAAGATCTTCGATCACTCTTTACGCGGATCAATGATCTTCACTGCATCATCAACACGGCCGTACTGTCCTTTTGCTTTATCCCATGCATCGTTCGGAGTATCGCCGTTCTTAACGAAATCTGTGAATTTGCCGAGGTTTACAAACTGATATCCGATGATCTCATCGTTGTCGTCAAGAGCGATACCTGTTACATACCCCTCTGCCATCTCAAGGTAACGAGGACCTTTTGCAAGCGTTCCGTACATTGTGCCAACCTGTGAACGCAGTCCTTTTCCAAGGTCTTCCAGTCCTGCTCCGATTGCCAGTCCGTCTTCGGAGAACGCGCTCTGTGTTCTTCCGTATACAATCTGAAGGAACAGTTCTCTCATTGCTGTATTGATCGCATCACAGACAAGATCTGTATTCAGTGCCTCTAAGATTGTCTTTCCGGGAAGGATTTCAGACGCCATAGCAGCGGAATGTGTCATTCCCGAACACCCAAGTGTCTCTACCAGCGCTTCCTGAATGACGCCGTCTTTTACATTCAGGGTCAGTTTGCATGCTCCCTGCTGAGGCGCGCACCAGCCAACACCATGTGTAAAACCGGAAATATCTTTAATCTCTTTTGCTTTTACCCATTTCGCCTCTTCCGGGATCGGAGCCGGTCCGTGATTCGCGCCCTGAGCCACCGGACACATCATCTCTACTTCATGTGAATAAATCATGTTAAAACTCCTTTCAATATGTATGATTTTCTTCGCATATGACACAGATATTCCGCTGCCTGACGCGGTATCTTTTATCTGCCCCATATATGGTTTATTTTCTCATAATTTACATCATTCGTCAATCTCGGACTGATAAGTTTTTCACAAAACACCGGTAAATCATGAATCCTTTTCTAAATTCTCACAGAGCATGACAAGTGCCGTCTCCACTGTATGCATCCGGTTTTCCATGCGGCTTCCCTCAAAACGGCATTCCTTTACCGTTGTTTTCCCTTTCAGATAACACCCTATATATACCAGCCCGACCGGTTTTTCTTCTGTGCCGCCGCCCGGCCCGGCAATTCCGGTAGCGCTTAAAGCCGCGTCCGCGCCCGCCGCTTTCGCTGCTCCCTCCGCCATCTCACGCGCCGTCTGTTCGCTGACCGCGCCGTACTTTTTCAAAGTCCCGCTCTTTACATTGACCAGACGCTCTTTTGCCTCGTTTGAATAAGTCACATAACCTTCGTTAAATACAGCCGAAGCGCCGGCGGCATTCACCAGAGTTCCGGCAATCATGCCTCCCGTACAGGACTCTGCCGTCGTGACGGTAAATTTCCTTTCCGTCAGAAGCTCTACCGCCTTTTCTTCAATGCTTTTCCCCTCAGATCCGCTGTTTTTTTTATTTTTCACCTGACACATTAATTCTCCCGCCTTCCAATGCATATCTGCCGTACTGTATTTACATCCCGCCACTGGTGAGCACCCGGCGGTTTTTCCATATATAATCGATCAGTGAGACAACCGTAAGAACCAGAGCGGCCCAGACGAGAACCTTACCGATCAGGTCGAACGCACCGCCGAGATCAGCAAGAAGCACAATGATCATTGCCATCTGGAATACGGTCTTAAATTTTCCCCAGTAACTCGCGGCGATCACGATCCCGCTGTCAGACGCAACGAGCCGGAACCCGCTGATAATAAACTCCCTTGCGATAATAACGATCACGATCGCGGTATTCAGTTTCCCTGACGGGATCAGACAGATCATAGCCGAGCAGACAAGCAGCTTGTCCGCCAGCGGATCCATAAACTTTCCGAAATTTGTCACAAGATTGTATTTACGCGCGATCCATCCATCCAGCATATCAGTCAGGCTGGCGGCAATAAAAAGCGCGAAAGCTATCCATTTATTTGCGGCTCCGCCTGCGCCTGTCAGCATAAAGAATACAAAAAAAGGCACCATGATAACTCGAAGAACAGTCAGTTTATTTGGTAAATTCATAATAATTCTCCTATCAGATCATAATCCACGGCTCCGGTAACTCTCACTCTCGCAAAATCACCGGACAACAATTCCTCGTCAGTATTGATAAAGATCAATCCGTCCACATTCGGGGCGTCTCTGTAAGTACGTCCCGCATAAGCGTTTTCATCCGCTATCTTTCCCTCGATCATCACGAGGACTTCACGCCCCACCATATCCCGGGCATTGTCAAATGCGATTTCCTGCTGGAGTTCCATCAGTTCGGCCTGCCGGTCAAGCTTTTCTTCCTCGTCAATCTGATCCGGCATTTCCGCCGCCGGCGTATCTTCCTCCGGAGAATATGTGAACACGCCCAGCCTGTCAAATTCCATCTCATCCACAAAACCCATCAGTTCCTCATGCTGTTCTATTGTTTCTCCGGGAAAGCCCGTGATCAGTGTCGTCCTCAGGCAGATATCCGGAATCTCTCTTCTTAATTTTCCTACTATATCTATAATCTCCTGTTTTGACGTCCTGCGTCCCATCCTGCCGAGTATCGTATTATTTGCATGCTGGATCGGAAGATCGAGATAATGGCAGATCTTCGGTTCTTCTTTCATAACCCGGATCAGGTCGTCCGTGATTTCTTCCGGATAACAGTAGAGGATGCGTATCCAGCGTATTCCGGGTATTTTACAGAGCTTTTTCAGTAAAATATGGAGGGATTTTCTGCCGTAAAGGTCTTTGCCGTACAACGTTGTCTCCTGCGCCACAAGGATCAGCTCTTTTACCCCCTGACCGGCAAGCTCCTGCGCTTCATTCAGGAGGCGCTCCATGGGAACACTGCGGAAATTGCCGCGGATCTTCGGGATAATACAATAGGTACAGTGCTTATCGCATCCCTCCGCGATCTTAAGGTATGCGAAATGTCCTCCGGTAGTTACAATCCGTTTCGTATCCGGCAGGGGCAGCGCATCCGGATCTGAAAGAATGACGGAATGTTCCCCTGCGAGAGCCGCGTCCACGGCATCGAGTATTTTGTCATATGCCGTTGTCCCGAGCACCTCATCTACTTCGGGGATCTCGTCTATGATCTCCTGCCGGTAGCGCTGGGCGAGACAGCCGGTTACAATAAGCGCCCTGAGCTTTCCCTGTTTTTTATATTCCGCCATTTCAAGGATATTCTGGATACTTTCCTCTTTCGCGTCATGGATAAAGCAGCACGTATTGATCACAATAACGTCAGCCAGTGTTTCATCATCTGTTATCTCATATCCTCTGGATGTCAGAAGCCCCAGCATTACCTCTGTATCCACCAGATTCTTATCACAGCCGAGAGAGATAAACAATATCTTCATAACTATAACCTCCGGTTATTTTTTATCTGCTGATCAGCATATCGAAAAAAAAGCAGATACCACATGTGCATCTGCCCTGTCTGAACCTATTCCTCTTCTTCCGTATTCTCGGCCAGGATCTTCAGTTTTCCCTGATTAAGTTCATCGATCGCAATGGAGAGCGGCTTTTCTCCTTTTATCGCATCTACAAGAGGGAGATCTCCTGCAATGAGCTGTCTCGCTCTTTTTGATGTCGCCATGACGATGGAATAACGGCTGTTTACAACCTTTGTATCGCCCTCCTCGACATCTTTGTTCACTACTTTCATCAAATCTGTATAAGACGGGTGCAGCATAACCTAATCTTCTCCTTTCCTTATCACTGTCATATTTTCACAGCATAATATATGTTCTTTCAGTGTTTCAGTCTTTCAAGATCTTCTTTTATTCTTTTCATGAATTCACGATTGCGGGAACTTCTGCGGTGCTCCCCCCGGATAATATCATGCATCTCCTCAACGCATCTGTCCAGGGTGTCATTGATGATCAGATAATCGTAATTCTCCATTCCTTCCGCCTCTTCGCAGGCTCGGTTCATGCGGGATTCGATCACGTCCATCGACTCGGTCCCCCTGCCTACAAGCCGTTTTCTCAACTCCTCAGCGCTCGGCGGCGTAACAAACAAAAGCAACGTATCCGGAAACAGCTTCTTTACATTGAGCGCTCCCTGAATCTCGATCTCGAGGATAACATCCATGCCTTCCTCCAGCTTTTTCTCTACATAATCACGCGGAGTTCCATAGTAGTTTTCCACATATTTAGCATACTCTATCAGCTCGCCTTTGGCAATCATTTTTTCAAATTCATCTTTCGACACAAAAAAATATTCTCTGCCATCCGCTTCTCCCGCTCTCGGCGGCCGGGTTGTCGCCGAGATTGAAAGCGCGTATGTATCCGGATACCGTGTCAGAAGTTCTTTCATGAGTGTCCCTTTGCCGGAACCGGAAAATCCGGATACAACAATCAATATTCCTTTTTTATCCATTCTCATCCCTCTTATTCTATATTCTGAATCTGTTCCCTGATCTTCTCGATCTCTGTCTTCAGACTGATCGCGCAGTCAGATACCTCGATGTCATTTGCCTTGGACAGAATCGTGTTTGCCTCACGGTTCATCTCCTGAGCGATAAAATCAAGCTTTCTTCCGATCTCGCCCTGCTCCTCCAGTGTGCTGCGCATATGGCTGATATGGCTTTTGAGCCTTACAACTTCCTCATCCGTACAGATCTTATCGGCAAAAAGAACCACTTCCGCCGCGATCCTGCTCTCTTCAATCTGCGTATCCGCCAGCAGCTCCTTCATCTTTTCCTCAAGTTTTGCGCGGTACCCGGCGATGATCTGCGGAGACCGCTTTTCGATAAATTCAATCTGTTCACTTAGGGCATCAAGTTTGGTGAGAATATCCTTTTTCAGATTCGCCCCCTCCGTCTCTCTTGTCTCGACAAACTGTGCGAAAGCCCCCTCCAGTACCTCTTTCAGACTGTTCCAAAGCTCCTCCTCATCCTCGCTTTGTTCCTCCATCGTAAAGACTTCCGGATAACGGGAAAGTGTAGAAACACGGATGTCATTCTCCAGACCGAACTCCTCTTCTATCTGCTTTAAATATTTCATATATCCGGCTGCCACCGCCGCGTTATATTTCACTGACACCTGTGTCCGGGAGAGATCTTCATACGTAATGAAAATATCTACTTTCCCTCTGTTGGCATAGGACTTTAGAAGCGTGCGTACAGCCGTCTCAAAGAAATTCAGTTTTTTCGGCATCCGGATATTCACATCGAGATAACGATGATTCACGCTCTTTAGTTCCACTGTGAACTTCCTTGAATCTTTCTGTATCTCACACCTGCCGAAACCGGTCATGCTCTTTATCATGTCAAACCACCCTCTGCTGCAATTGTAGTCTAAGTTCCGCGGCACGGAATAAATCTGTACTATTATACCTTCTTGCATACGAATGGTCAACAGTTAATACCGGGTCAGACAACGGAACCCCTGAATAAATAAAGTCAATTTCGCTCAAAGACTTTCTCGTTTGCCG
>CAZJRY010000027.1:0-22614 GCA_964548625.1 uncultured Mediterraneibacter sp. | reverse complement strand
TATAACATGAGAAAGAGAGGAATTGACAGATGAGAAGTGACACAGTGACAACGGGCGTACAGCAGGCGCCGCACAGATCTTTATTCAATGCTCTGGGAATGACGCGTGAAGAGCTCGAAAGACCGCTGATCGGCGTAGTCAGCTCTTATAACGAGATCGTACCGGGACATATGAATCTTGATAAGATCACCGAGGCGGTCAAGATGGGAGTCGCCATGGCGGGCGGTACTCCGATCGTTGTTCCGGCGATCGCGGTGTGCGACGGTATTGCCATGGGACATATCGGGATGAAATATTCACTTGTTACAAGAGATCTGATCGCCGATTCTACAGAAGCGCTCGCAATGGCGCACCAGTTTGACGGTCTGGTGATGATACCGAACTGCGACAAAAATGTGCCGGGGCTTCTGATGGCAGCGGCACGTGTGAATATCCCGACGATCTTTGTCAGCGGAGGTCCGATGCTGGCAGGCCGCGTGAAAGGGGAAAAGACCAGCCTTTCCAGTATGTTCGAGGCAGTAGGAGCACATGCCGCGGGAAAGCTCACGGACGAGGAACTGTGCGAATATGAAAATAAGGCATGTCCCACCTGCGGCTCCTGCTCCGGCATGTATACTGCAAACAGCATGAACTGCCTGACGGAAGCGCTTGGAATGGGACTTCGCGGCAACGGTACGATCCCGGCCGTATATTCTGCGAGGCTGCAGCTCGCGAAGCATGCGGGCATGCAGGTGATGGAACTGGTGAGAAAGAATATCAGACCCCGCGACATCATGACAGAGGATGCAATCCTCAACGCACTGACAGTAGATATGGCGCTCGGGTGCTCCACCAACAGCATGCTGCATCTCCCGGCGATCGCCCATGAGATCGGCATGGATTTTGAGATTGATTTTGCGAACGGCATCAGTGAGAAGACGCCGAATCTGTGTCATCTGGCGCCCGCGGGCCATACCTATATCGAGGATCTCAACGAGGCCGGCGGAGTGTACGCGGTCATGAATGAGCTGAGCAGGAAGAATCTGTTAAATCTGGATTGTATGACAGTGACAGGAAAAACAGTCGGAGAAAATATCGCGGGATGCGTGAACTTAAATCCGGAAGTGATCCGTCCGATCGACGATCCGTACAGCGAGACCGGCGGACTCGCTGTACTTAAGGGAAATCTTGCGCCGGACGGAAGCGTGGTAAAACGTTCCGCTGTCTGCGATGAGATGCTGGTGCATGAAGGACCGGCAAGGATCTTTGAGAGCGACGAAGAGGCGACGGAAGCGATCAAGTCCGGAAAGATCAATCCGGGAGATGTCATTGTTATCCGCTACGAAGGACCGAAAGGCGGCCCCGGCATGAGAGAGATGCTCAATCCGACTTCGGCAATTGCGGGATACGGTCTCGGATCTGCAGTTGCCCTGATCACGGACGGACGTTTCAGCGGCGCGTCGCGCGGCGCTTCGATCGGACACGTATCGCCCGAGGCGGCTGTGGGCGGTCCGATCGCGCTTGTAGAAGAGGGCGATATCATTAAGATCAATATACCGGAGCTCAAGCTGGAGCTTGATATCTCCGATGAAGAGATGGCTGCGAGAAAGGCGAAATGGCAGCCGAGAGAGCCGAAGGTCAAGACAGGATATCTTGCCAGATATGCCGCCATGGTAACTTCCGGCAACAGGGGGGCTATCCTTGAAGCACCGGGGAAGAAGGCAGACTGAGCAGTGAGTCCGGATCGAAAGGAGCGTAAGAAAAAGCATGCAGTTAAATGGAGCCGAGATAGTAATAGAGTGCCTGAAAGAGCAGGGGGTAGACACAGTATTCGGGTACCCGGGCGGAGCTATTCTCAATGTGTATGACGAATTATATAAACACAGGGGGGAGATCCGCCATATCCTGACTTCCCATGAGCAGGGAGCGTCCCATGCCGCGGACGGCTACGCGCGCGCCACGGGAAAAGTCGGCGTGTGTCTGGCTACCAGCGGACCGGGCGCGACAAATCTTGTGACCGGGATTGCCACGGCGTACATGGATTCTATTCCGATCGTTGCGATCACATGCAATGTAGGGGTATCACTTCTTGGAAAGGACAGTTTTCAGGAGGTTGATATCACAGGGATCACGATGCCGGTCACAAAGTACAGTTTTATCGTGAAAGACGTGACAAAACTGGCTGATACGATCCGCAAGGCATTCCGGATCGCAAAATCCGGAAGACCCGGGCCGGTGCTGGTCGATATCCCGAAAGACGTGACGGCCGCGGTAACGGAATATGAGCGTCAGGAACTCGGGAAATACGTCCCCGAGCATCCGCATATCAGCGAGGAGAAGATCAAAAAAGTACTCTCTATGCTGGAAGAATCGGAAAAACCGTTTGTGTTTGTCGGAGGAGGAGCAGTCCTTTCCGGCGCAAGCGAAGAACTGATGGAGTTTGTGGATAAAATGGATGCGCCTGTCGCCGATACACTTATGGGCAAGGGAGCTTTCCCGGGAACGGATCCGCGCTATACCGGAATGCTCGGCATGCACGGGACAAAGACTTCAAATTACGGTGTCAGCGAATGTGATCTGCTTGTAGTGCTGGGGGCAAGATTCAGTGACCGCGTTACGGGGAATACTCAGACATTTGCAAAGAACGCAAAAATACTCCAGATCGATATCGATGCGGCCGAGATCAACAAGAATGTTATTGTTTCAGAGGAGATCATCGGAGACGTAAAAGAAGTCCTAAGTATATTGAACAGGAATCTGAGCCGGCAGGATCACGGCGCGTGGCTTGAGAAGATTGAAACTTACAAGGAAAACTATCCGTTAAAATATCATCCGGATGTATTGACAGGTCCGTTTATCGTGGAAGAAATCTACCGCCGGACAAAGGGAGACGCGCTGATCGTCACAGAAGTAGGGCAGCATCAGATGTGGGCGGCACAGTATTATAAATACACAAAGCCGAGGACACTTCTCACATCAGGCGGGCTGGGTACCATGGGATATGGGCTGGGCGCCTCTATGGGAGCTAAAGTCGGATGCCCGGATAAAACCGTGGTCAATATAGCCGGCGACGGATGTTTCCGTATGAATATGAATGAGATTGCCACGGCAGTCAGGCACAACATACCGGTTATTGAGGTAGTGGTCAACAATCATGTGCTCGGCATGGTACGTCAGTGGCAGGATCTGTTTTATGACGAGCGCTATTCGGCCACAGTGCTGCGCGACTCCGTTGATTTCGCAAAAGTGGCGGAAGCGATGGGCGCGGCCGGCATTCATGTAGAGACACAGGATGAGTTTAAAGCGGCGTTTGAGAAAGCTCTTTCGCTGAACCGTCCGGTCGTGATCGACTGTCAGATAGGAAGTGATGATAAAGTGTGGCCTATGGTGGCGCCGGGAGCTGATATTAAAGAGGCGTTTGACGAGGAGGATATAAAAAATGAGCAGAGTGTATAACTTTTCGGCAGGACCGGCAGTATTGCCGGTGGAAGTGCTTAAAGAATCTGCGGAAGAGATGCTGGATTATAAAGGGACAGGGATGTCTGTTATGGAGATGAGCCACCGTTCCAAAGCTTTTGAGGAAATCATCAACACAGCGGAACAGGATATCAGAGATCTGATGGGAATTCCGGATAATTACAGAGTGCTGTTTCTGCAGGGCGGCGCGTCCCAGCAGTTTGCCATGATCCCGATGAATCTGATGAAGAACCGTGTCGCAGATTACATTATCACCGGTCAGTGGGCGAAGAAGGCGGCAATAGAAGCTGAAAAATACGGAAAGGTCAACCGGATCGCCTCGTCTGAAGACAGGACATTTTCCTATATACCGGACTGTTCGGACCTTCCGATATCTGAGGATGCGGATTATGTGTATATCTGTGAAAACAATACCATCTACGGAACCAAGTTCAAAGAGCTGCCAAACACGAAAGGAAAAACACTTGTGGCGGATGTTTCCTCCTGTTTCCTGTCCGAGCCTGTTGATGTGACAAAATACGGCGTGATCTACGGCGGTGTTCAGAAGAATATCGGGCCTGCAGGAGTCGTTATTGTGATCATCCGCGAGGATCTGATCACA
This sequence comes from uncultured Mediterraneibacter sp., assembly GCA_964548625.1. Taxonomy (GTDB): domain Bacteria; phylum Bacillota; class Clostridia; order Lachnospirales; family Lachnospiraceae; genus Mediterraneibacter. Next base: position 18,557 of record CAZJRY010000027.1, on the reverse strand, counting down.
GAGGATGTACTGCCGGGCACTCCGACGATGCTTACCTATAAGACACACGCAGATGCCAAATCTCTCTATAATACGCCGCCGGCATATGGAATCTACATCTGCGGTAAAGTATTCAAGTGGATCAAAGACCGGGGCGGTCTCGCGGCGATGAAAGAGAGAAACGTGAAGAAAGCAGAAGTGCTCTATGACTTTCTGGATCAGAGCAGACTTTTTAAGGGAACTGTAGTGCCAAAAGACCGTTCCCTTATGAATGTGCCGTTTGTGACGGGAAATGCCGATCTGGACGCGAAGTTCGTAAAAGAAGCAAAAGAAGCAGGGCTCGAGAATCTGAAAGGACACAGGACAGTCGGCGGCATGCGCGCGAGCATCTACAACGCAATGCCGTATGAGGGTGTTGAGGCACTGGTTGAGTTTATGAAGAAATTTGAAGAGGAGAATCTGTAGGATGTATAAATATCATTGCCTGAATCCGATCTCAGAGATAGGATTGGATCAGCTGGATGAAAATTATGTTGTTACGGGAGCTATGGAAGAGGCAGACGCCATTCTCGTGAGAAGCGCCAGGATGCATGATATGGAGTTCGGCAGTAATTTAAAGGCGATCGCCCGTGCCGGCGCGGGAGTGAATAATATCCCGCTGGACCGCTGCGCAGATGAAGGTATCGTTGTATTCAATACGCCGGGAGCGAACGCAAACGGCGTAAAAGAGCTGGTGATCGCGGGAATGCTGCTGGCGGCCCGCGATATCATCGGCGGCATCAACTGGGTACAGGATTATGAAGAAGACGGGGATATTGCGAAGATCACAGAGAAGAAGAAAAAGGCATTTGCGGGAACCGAGCTGCAGGGCAAGAAACTTGGCGTGATCGGCCTTGGAGCGATCGGCGTCCGTGTCGCGAACGCGGCTGTGCATCTCGGCATGGATGTCTACGGGTATGATCCTTTTGTGTCTGTTGACGCTGCATGGATGCTTTCCCGAAGTATCCGCCATGCGAAAACGGTAGATGAACTGTACAAAGAGTGTGATTATATTACGATACATGTGCCTGCGACAGAGGATACAAAGGGCATGATTGACAAGAATGCGGTCAGCCTGATGAAAGACGGCGTGGTGATCCTGAATTTTGCCCGTGACGTGCTGGTCGATCAGGAAGATATTGTGGATGCGCTTGTTTCCGAAAAAGTACGTTCTTATGTGACGGACTTCCCGACGAAAGAGATCGTAGGCGTAAAAAATGCCATTGTAATCCCGCATCTGGGGGCGTCTACAGAAGAGTCGGAAGACAACTGCGCAAAAATGGCTGCGGCGGAGCTGAGAGATTTCCTTGAGAACGGCAACATTACTCATTCGGTAAACTATCCCGACTGCAATATGGGAGTCAAAGGAGACGGTGTGAGGATCACGATCCTGCACAGGAATATTCCCAACATGCTGGGACAGTTTACTACTTTGCTGGCAAAAGAAGGAAAGAACATTGCCCTTATGACAAACAAGAGCAGAAAAGAATACGCATATACAATGATCGATGTAGATACGGAAGTGTCCGCAGAACTGGAAAGACAGATCGCGTCTGTGGACGGAGTGCTCAAGGTCAGAGTGATCGGGCAGAAAATCAACTGACAGATAGGAACCGTGTACGATAAGCTTCATATGACATTGTGAGCAGGAGGGCTTCAGGATGGAAGAATATCGGGATCATTCACTGAGCGGACGTGTTTTTCAGAAGATCCGCGGAGATATACTCAACGGAAAATACAAAGAAAACGATGAACTCAGAGAGAATACCCTCGGCAGAGAATTAGGAGTCAGCCGTACGCCCGTCAGGGAGGCTTTGCGTCAGCTCGAGCTGGAGGGGCTTGTGACGATCATTCCGAACAGAGGGGCTTATGTGACAGGGATCAGCCGGAAAGATATCTGGGACATCTATATGGTGCGGTCACATCTGGAAGGACTGTGCGCCAGATGGGCTGTAGAACACATAACAGAAAAACAGTTTGACGAGCTGGAAGAGATACTGATGCTTTCCGAATTTCAGATGAACAGAGAAAGCGGGTTTAATGTGCAGCAGATTGCCGAGCTTGACGGCAGATTTCACGCAATTCTCTATGAGGCGTCGGGGAGCAGGATATTAAAACATATTCTGACGGATTTTCATAATTACGTACAGATGGCGAGGAAATCATCGATCGTCTCGGAAGAGAGGGCAAGAAAATCTGTCCGGGAGCACCGGCAGATTCTGCGGGCGATCAAAGAGCGCGATACAGAGATGGCGGAACAACTTGCAAACGAGCATATCCTGCAAGTGATCCGGAATTTGAAAAGACAGGGTTTTCGCGCAGAATAATATGGCAGTACAGAAATGAACAGTGAGGCTGTGCTGCCGCGAAGAAGAACAGGAGGAGACAGGCAATGACGAAAATTAAGATGACAACACCGATTGTAGAGATGGACGGAGACGAAATGACACGGATTCTCTGGAAAATGATCAAGGATGAACTGCTTATTCCATATATTGATCTTAAGACAGAGTATTATGATCTGGGGCTTGAGCATAGGAACGAGACAAACGATCAGGTCACGGTAGATTCCGCGATAGCGACAAAGAAATACAAAGTCGCGGTAAAATGCGCGACGATCACGCCAAATGCCGCGCGTATGGATGAGTACGATCTGAAAGAAATGTGGAAGAGCCCCAACGGAACGATCCGCGCGATCCTTGACGGAACAGTATTCCGTGCTCCGATCGTGGTAAAAGGTATCGAGCCGTGTGTGAAAAACTGGAAAAAACCGATTACGATCGCAAGGCATGCGTACGGTGATGTTTACAAGGGCTCCGAAATGAAGATACCGGGACCGGGTAAAGTCGAACTGGTATATACAGCTGAAGACGGAAGCCAGACAAGAGAAACGGTACATGATTTTGACGGCGCCGGTATCGTTCAGGGAGTACACAATCTTAACAGATCGATTGAGAGTTTTGCGAGAAGCTGCTTCTCCTATGCGCTTGATACGAAACAGGATTTGTGGTTTGCCACAAAAGACACGATCTCCAAAAAATACGACCATACGTTCAAAGACATTTTCAAGGAGATATATGACGCGGAGTTCGATGAGAAATTCAAAGCAGCGGGAATCGAGTATTTTTATACCCTGATCGACGATGCGGTCGCGCGTGTGATGAAATCTCAGGGCGGGTATATCTGGGCATGCAAAAATTATGACGGTGATGTGATGAGCGATATGATCTCCTCCGCGTTCGGTTCCCTTGCCATGATGACGTCCGTGCTGGTATCTCCGGAAGGATACTACGAGTACGAGGCGGCTCACGGCACTGTACAGCGTCATTACTACAAACATCTAAAAGGCGAGGAGACGTCCACAAATTCTGTGGCGACAATCTTCGCGTGGACAGGAGCGCTCCGCAAACGCGGCGAGCTGGACGGAAATGAAGAACTGATAGAATTTGCCGGCCGTCTGGAGAAAGCGACGATCGATACGATCGAAGCGGGCGAGATGACGAAAGATCTGGCATTGATCACAACGATCGGGAATCCGACCGTATTAAACAGCGAACAGTTTATCAAAGCAATCGCAAAGAGGCTGTAAATTCGTGTTTACAGAAGAGACATTCTCTCGGCCAAGTACCCGAAAATCAGCCGGATACATCGGATTGATCCATGTATCCGGCTGATTTTCCGCGTCCGCTGTTCGATCAGTATGACTTTGCTATTACAGATGTGTTTGTTCAATAAACACGAATTCTATATTTTAAGAATCCTCTGTTTATATTCATTCTGATATGCGGTCTTATATTTATCTGTCACAACGGATGCGTACAGATTGGAGGCGAGTATATCGTTTCGGAGCATTTTTCTGCCGGCGCCGGGAAGGCTTTCGCTTTCCGAAAGGCGTGTGAGCAGTGTCAGTGAGCTTTCTTTCACTATGCGGGTCAATAGCTTTTCACTGTCTTTTCTGATGCCGAGCAGGCGGGCATAACAGTGATATCCGCTGTTTATATATTCTGATACATCTTCTTTTCCGATCCCCAGCATGATATGAAGGAGCGCCCGGTTGATTCGGGTCTGTGTGGTCTCCCTTGTTTTCAGGAGCCCGCAGAACTGTTTATAGTTTAAATAATTGTCGATCTGTCCGCAGATCCGGTTTGAAAGCTCTTCTGATACATCCATATAACGGAACAGGTTTTCCGGACGTTTATCCAGGAGTTTGTATTTCAGGATGAGGGAGAAATCATCTTGGCATACCGGATATGAGATCCGGTGATATTTTTTTAACAGTTCCATGCAGCAGGAAGGGACCTGCCCCTCCAGTTTATTTAACATACCGGAGAAAGGCGGTTCCTCAAAAGTGCCGCCGGAGCGGTCCGGCCGCGGGACGTCTTCCGAGTATGCAAGGAGAGAACGGATGGCGGCAGCGGAATTCAGATGCCCGGCGGAGAGCTGACGGTCATGATAATGGGCGCCGGCTCTTTTGATCGTGCATGGAGTGATCCTGCTGCCGAGTTTTTTGAGCGCTTTCAGATATTCAATGCCAAGGATGTTATTCGGCTCACAGAGAACGCCGGCACAGGCGGCATCCCCTGTGTATCCGGCGACGGCCCGCATGCGCGCGGCAGGATAGGACAGCCCGCTCTTCAGGTACTTTTTCAGGAGAATGCGGTATTTTTCCGGTTCGTCCAGCAGGATATCTGCAATGCGTTCAAGGGTGCTAAGATCATTGCACTCACTTCCGAAACAGAGAAAGTCTATGATTCCAAGACTGTCCAGGAGAGATACGGCGCCCATAGCGAAATATTCCGCGCTTCCGGACGCATAGCAGACAGGAAGTTCGAATACAGCGGAAACCCCGCACTTTAAAGCCATCCGGGCGCGCAGTCTTTTCGGCATGATGGCGGGCACGCCTCTCTGCACATAGTCCCCGCTCATGACCGCAACGGCAGTGTCCGCGCCGGTGATACGCAGTGCTTCCCTGATGTGGTGCAGATGACCGTTATGAAAGGGATTATATTCAGTGATCAGTCCGACAATTTTCATAAATAAAACCTTTATCCATAATTCATCTCAAAACATTGATTTTCATTAAATCATATTATATGCTATATCTAGTGAAATTTCAATGAACGGATAAAAGGGTGATCGCATGGAAAAAGAGTTCGGAAATGATTTCAGAGTGGATGCGGAACGCATGGCCGATCTGCTCGACAGACATGAATTTAAACAGTTGAAGGAAGAACTGGAATCCATACATCCCGTGGATATCGTAGATGCTTTTGAGGAATTGGATAAAAAGCAGAGAACACTGGTATTCAGGCTTCTGGCAAAAGAAGAGGCCGCGGAAGTGTTTACAGATATGAACAGTGACATGCGCGAGGATCTGATCAATGCGCTGTCGGATTCCGAGCTGGAAGAAGTCATGGACGAGATGTACGTCGATGATACGGTAGACGTCCTGGAAGAGATGCCGGCCAATGTCGTGGACCGTCTCCTGATGGTGACGGATGAGGATACGAGGCAGAAGATCAATGCCCTTCTTCAGTATCCGGAGGACAGCGCCGGCAGTATCATGAATATTGAATACATCAGTCTTCGCAAAGAGATGACCGTGGCAGACGCGATCCTGAAGATCCGTCAGGTCGGCATCAACAAGGAAACGATCTATACCTGCTATGTGACAGAAAAAAAGAAACTGATCGGCCTGGTAGACGTAAAAGATCTGCTTACCGCCGGTGAAGCGCGGAAGATAGCGGAGATCATGGATGAGAATGTGCTTTATGCGCGTACGCTGGACGACCGGGAATATGTTGCAAACATGATCAATAAATACGGCCTTGTCGCAATCCCGATCATTGATCATGAAGATTGTCTGGTAGGGATTGTAACAGTTGACGACGCGATGCTTGTCCTGCAGGATGAGACTACGGAAGATATCAGTATCATGGCCGGCGTGAGCCCAAATGAGGATTCGTATTTTGAAACTTCTGTATTCAGGCAGACAAAAAACCGCACGCCGTGGCTGATGCTTATGATGCTCTCTGCAACGGTGACTGGAGAAATCCTGAGTTACTATGAAAATGCCATGGCGGTGATGCCGGTGCTGATCACATTTATCCCCATGCTCATGGGAACGGGCGGCAACTGCGGTTCTCAGAGTTCGACCCTTATGATCCGCGGGCTGGCTGTGGGAGAGATTGAATTCAGGGACATTTTCAGAGTTATCTTTAAAGAGATCCGCGTGGCGCTGATCGTCGGAACACTGCTCGCTGTCGTGAACGGACTCAGGATCTGTCTGATGTATGACCGGAACATCATGCTGGCACTGGCGCTTGGTGTTACGATGATCGCTGTCGTGGTTATGGCAAAATGTATCGGATGCACTCTCCCTCTTGCCGCGAAGAAGATAGGACTTGATCCCGCTATCATGGCTGCCCCTTTGATCACGACGATATTGGATACCTGTACGATCCTTGTATATTTTAAGATAGTGACGGCATTTTTTAATCTGTAATGAAGTAACAATGGAGGACCGACAGAACGGAACCGAATCGTTATTTTTGTAACAATCATATAAAAGAGTGCGTTTACACGGAAATATTGTACTCAAAAATGCACATAAAATTACGATGGAATCCCTTGTACACAAATTTGATTTGTTCTATAATAAATCTATGTGATTAAAAGAAAGGTGGCACATAAAATATGGGATTTATTGATGAAATCAAAGCAAGGGCAAAAGCAGACGTAAAGACGATCGTCCTGCCTGAGACAGAGGACGAGAGAACTTACAAAGCTGCTGAGACAGTCTTAAAAGAAGGTATCGCGGATCTGATCCTCGTCGGCAGCAAAGAGGAGATAGAGAAGAACAAAGGTACATATGATATTTCAGGCGCGGCGATCGTAGATCCGGCGACGAATGACAAGACGGAAGCCTACATCGCAAAGCTTGTGGAACTCAGACAGAAGAAAGGCATGACAGAAGAGCAGGCAAGAGAGCTTCTTCTCAACAACTATCTGTATTATGGCGTTATGATGGTGAAGATGGGAGACGCGGACGGAATGGTATCCGGAGCGTGCCACTCCACGGCTGACACGTTGCGTCCGTGTCTTCAGATCCTGAAGACGAAACCGGGAACAAAGCTTGTATCTGCTTTCTTCCTTATGGTAGTGCCGGACTGCGACATGGGGGACAACGGAACATTTATCTTCGGCGATGCGGGACTCGAGCAGAATCCGGATCCGGAGAAACTCGCGAATATCGCGATCTCTTCGTCTGAGTCGTTCCGCGCACTGACCGGGCATGAGCCGATTGTCGCCATGCTTTCACACTCCACAAAAGGAAGCGCAAAGCATGCGGATGTCGATAAAGTCGTAGAGGCTACAAAGATTGCCCATGAGCTTGCTCCTGACCTGAAACTGGACGGGGAACTTCAGCTCGATGCGGCGATCGTTCCCGAAGTCGGGGAGTCCAAGGCGCCGGGCAGTCCGGTTGCGGGTCATGCGAATGTGCTGATCTTCCCGGATCTGGACGCCGGAAATATCGGATATAAACTGGTACAGAGACTTGGAAAGGCAGAGGCTTACGGACCGCTTACACAGGGTATCGCAGCTCCGGTCAACGACCTGTCAAGAGGATGCAGCGCAGAAGACATTGTGGGTGTTGTCGCGATCACATCTGTTCAGGCGCAGGCACAGTAAACAGTAAAAGCCGTCAGAGGACGGCTGAGGTGAATTCAGTATTGCCCCGGAAGGATCCGGTGGAAATAGAAGTTGTTTGGAGGAAATAAAATGAACGTATTAGTAATCAACTGCGGAAGCTCTTCTCTGAAATTCCAGCTCATCAACGCGGAGTCAGAAGAAGTCCTGGCAAAGGGAATCTGTGAAAGGATCGGCATTGACGGAAAACTGACCTACCAGCCGGAAGGCGGAGAGAAAGAAAAGTCGGATAAGCCGATGCCGACACATACGGAAGCGATCCAGTATGTGATTGAGGCGCTTACCGATCCGGAGACAGGAGTTGTCAAGAGTCTTGATGAGATCGGTGCGGTAGGACACCGTGTGGTACATGGCGGCGAGAAGTTCTCAACCTCTGTTGTGATCACGGATGAGGTGAAGAAAGCGGTCGCCGAGTGTAACGACCTGGCGCCTCTCCACAATCCGGCGAACCTGATCGGTATTGAGGCATGCCAGAAACTGATGCCGGACACTCCGATGGTGGGTGTGTTTGATACGGCTTTCCACCAGACAATGCCGGAGAAGGCTTATATGTACGGCCTTCCGTATGAATATTACGAAAAATATAAAGTGAGACGTTACGGATTCCATGGGACAAGCCACAGTTTCGTATCTAAAAGAGCCGCCGAAATTATGGGCAGACCGTATGAGGAGCTCAAGACGATCGTATGTCACCTCGGAAACGGTTCAAGTGTATCTGCTGTCATGAAAGGAAAATCTGTCGATACGTCGATGGGCCTGACACCGCTTGAGGGTGTTGTGATGGGAACACGTTCCGGAAGCATCGATCCTGCCATTATGGAATTTATTGCTCAGAAAGAGGATATGGATATTGCGGGCGTGATGAATGTCCTGAATAAAAAATCCGGTGTGCTTGGTCTTTCCGGCGGACTTTCAAGTGACTTTCGTGATCTGACAGACGCTATGAACGCAGGGGATAAGAAGGCTAAGAACGCCCTGGATGTATTCTCATACAGTGTCGCGAAATATATCGGCGCTTATGCGGCCGCCATGAACGGCGTTGACTGTATCGCGTTCACAGCGGGAATCGGAGAAAACGACGATTATGTCCGCGAGCAGGTATGCGGTTATCTGGACTATCTGGGGGTTGACTTTGACGCGGAGGTCAACACAGGTCTGAAAGGGACAGAGAAAGAACTCACCAAACCGGATTCAAAAGTAAAGGTATATGTGATTCCGACGAACGAGGAGCTGGCGATCGCAAGAGAGACACTGGCGCTTATAATGAAATAAAGATCCTAAATACATCAAATGAAGAAGGGGTTTTCGGCATTGGACCGAAGACCCCGTTTTTGTCGCAGAGACGTAAAGGCGCGGCCGTTTTCCCCATAAAACAGCGCTTCTTTTAATATGCCCGCTGTGTTTTTCATAAAATTTTCGAATTCTGGTCACTATAATTTCATCCATTTCAATCAAAATCATTTCTGGAAAAAATGAAAAGGAGAGAGGAAAAACGAATCCACAAAAGAACAGGAGAAATCTGACGAGAAGGAGAAGGAGGCAGATCAGGAGAAGACGGATCAGGATCATCAAATCCATTATGACGCTTGCAGCCGCAGCGGTCCTTGTTACATTCATTCGGAGTTCTCTTAAAGATGAAAATACAAATAATGATGCAAATGTAGAAGCCAGCGGTATCTCGATTGAAGTGACTGATGAGGAAGAGGATGACACAGAATATGTTGAAGCTGCGTTTTTCGATATTCTTGAAGGAGACAGTTCGGATCTTACGATTTCATGGTACGATCCGGTGGAGGTATCCGTGTATGATTCCGTATATGAGTCGATCGAAGAAGAGATAAATCTGCTGACAGACGCAGGATATTCTTTTGGTTTTGTGCTGTATGATCTGGAGACGGGAGGGGGGATCAGCTATTGTCCGGACGATGTATATTACAGCGCAAGTACGATCAAAGGACCCTATGTCGTATGGCTTGCCCAGACATATCCCAGTGCTGTGTCCAACATGTACACGACCATCTCCAATACTATATCATGGTCCAGCAACAGCGATTATTCGACTTTGGTCAGTACCTACGGGAAAACGGAATTCGCGTCATGGACGGCTGAGGCGGGCAGCGCCGACATCACACTGTCAGACGGTTCTTATTCATCCATTACAGCCAGAAGTTTCACAAGGCTCTGGATCAAAATGTACGATTACTTTACATCCGGGGAGACAAACGCGGAGGCAATATCGGAACTGTTCATCGGCACAGAAGAATCCTGTATCTCGGAGGCGCTTGGAGATGAGTATACGGTTTATTCAAAGGCAGGCTGGATCTCGGAAGGAGAGGACTCGTATTATACCGTCCAGAACGACGCCGGTATTGTGGTGAAAGACAGTCATCCGTATATCCTTGTTGTACTCAGCGACGCCTATGACCGTTTTGATCTCCTTGATCCGCTGATCGCGTGTCTGGATCAGGCGGATTCGGATCTGGTCGGGGATGAGGAGAGCTGATCAGACGCCGCAACACCTTTTTTTCACAGAACAACGCTATACTTTTTGACCCGTTCATAATATAATATCAGGTAGAAAGAAAAAATTAATCTGTAGGAAAGAGTGGCAGCCAGTGAAAATAAGCAAAAGAAACAGAAGAAAAAACAAAAGCAGTACAGGCAGAAAAATCTGGATAATCGCGGGGAGCATTGTCGGAGCGCTTGTTGTGATCTACCTTTGTGTCTCTGTCTATTTTATGAATCATTTTCTTGTGAATACAACGATCAACGGCATAAGTTTTTCCGGAAAATCAGCAGCGGACGTTGAGGAATATCTGAAAGATCAGGTAACAGAATATGAGCTGACTGTAACCGCGCAGGACGGCACGGCTGATGTGATCACCGGAGATGAAATATCTCTTGCCTATATCAGCGATTCACAGATAGAAGATGCGCTGGATGAGCAGAATCCTCTGTTGTGGTTTCCTGCCCTGTTCTCGGCAAATGATACGGATATTACAATAGAGGTGGAATACGATGAAGACGCGCTTGACGAAAGGATACAGAGGCTCTCGGCGGTGACGGCCGAGCAGGAGGATCCGGTTGACGCGCATCCTGTATATGACGGCGATTCATTTGTCGTTGCCGAGGAAGAGTACGGCACAACGGTGGATTTGGACATGCTGAAAGAAAAGATCAGCCGGTATATTTCGGAGCTGAATCCTGCGCTTGATATGACGGAGGAAGAATGTTATGTCATGCCGACTTATACATCGGAATCCTCCGAAGTACAGGAGGCGTGCGATGAGATGAATGCATATCTGGAGGCCAGTATTACTTACACAATGGATGAAGACGTCGTAGTGGACAAAGAACTGATCTCCGGCTGGCTTTCATATGACGAAGAAATGAATGTCACTTTTGATGAGGACGCGATAAGCGAATGGATGAGTGAATTCTGCAGTCTTTATGATACTGTCGGTACCACAAGGACGATTACGTCGCCGACAGGTGAATCCACAGAAGTGTCCGGCGGCACGTACGGATGGACGATCGATGCGGAGACAGAGACAGAAGAACTCATCAACAGCATCAAAAACGGGGAAACCGTTGAAAAGGAGCCGGCGTACAGCCAGACCGCGGCCTCCCACGGCGATCAGGACTGGGGAGACACCTATATAGAAGTGGACATCAGTGAACAGTACATGTGGTATGTTGTGGATGGAGAAGTGGTTCTGGAATCAGACGTCGTAACCGGACTTCCCGACGGCGACCGGGATACGCCGACGGGCGTATATTACATATTGTATAAGCAGGAGGATGTGACTTTGACCGGAGATACAGATCCGGATACCGGAGAACCGAGTTATGAAACTCCGGTTTCATTCTGGATGCCGTTCACATGGCAGGGGCATGGGTTCCACGATGCCACATGGCAGTCCTCGTTCGGCGGCGACCGCTATCTGACAAACGGATCTCATGGATGTGTCAATATGCCGTATGATGAGGCGGAGGAGCTGTACAGCCTGATCAGTTCCGGTACACCGGTCATCGTTCACGATTAAAGAGGATCGCGTCTTAAAAGTACGGGGATCCCGGCAGAGAACAGTTTGAAAAGAAAAGTATAAATCACGGGAACAGGAATGGAACCGCCTGTCCCGTGATTCTTTTATGCAAGGACAAATTACCGCTGTATTATTTCGGCTCTGTTCCGGAATGACCGGATTTGTGCGGATCAAGCCTTTTTCTCCCGGCAAGTTCATCCAGAGTTACGTCGAAATAATCGGCAATCTGTACAAGAAGATGAATATCGGGCAGGGTGACACCCCGCTCGTAGGCAGAGACAGACTGCCTTCCGACATTCAGCTCCAGAGCGAGAGTCGTCTGCTTGATCTCTTTCCGCAGGCGCAGATTTCGTATGTTTTCACCAATCGTATTTTCAGTATATTCTCTCATTTTCCCCTCATAACATCTTTTTTTCTGTAATTCTAACATTATTCCGGTATTGCGGCACCGCATATCCGAAATATGAGTACAACAATATGTTGCATCAGAGTATTAAGTGCCGGATTATCAGATAAAATAAATGTAAAATACAAAAGGGTGTGACGAGATACTGTGGATAACCGGATCAGAGAATTACGCAATGAAAGAGGATTCAGGCAGGAAGATCTTGCCGGAATGATACATGTTTCCCAACAGACGATCAGCAGACTTGAAAGCGGAGAGCATGCTCTTACATCAGATATACTTATTAATCTTTCAAGAGTATTTCATGTATCTGCTGATTACATATTAAAGATTTCCGACTCAAGGATGACGCAGGAATGGCAAATCGAGATCGATCAGAATAAGGAACGAAACACAGAACTCTGCCGTGTATATGACAGGCTGAGCAGGACGAATCAGGAGCTTGTCTACCGTTTGATGGGACAGCTGGAAGAGCATCAGAGAGAAACATAAAAGAGAAATGAACATATAATTTCGAAAAGAAAGAATCTTGCGTGGATTTTTTCTTTTTTTTATGGAATATATGGTATAATTACAATAATTTCCAGAAATCTGTCAATAATATCTGAATAAGAATGGCGGAGGGTGCAGTTATGTTAGAAAAAGTGGATCTGACGAAAAAGATTTCGAAAGAGGAATATAAGAAGAAAATGCCGCAGCTCGAATCAAGGATCGGAAAACTGCAGAGAGAGTGCAAAGCGCTGGGGATTCCTGTTCTGATCGTATTCGAGGGATTCGGGGCGGCAGGAAAGGGACTTCAGATCGGACATCTGATCCGGAGTATGGATCCGAGGGGATTCGAGGTGCATACGATAAAAAATGATACAGAGGATGAGAGGATGCATCCGTTTATGTGGAGATTCTGGATAAAGACGCCGGCCAGAGGAAGAATTGCCGTTTATGACGGGAGCTGGTACAGAAGGGTACTCATCGACCGTTTTGAGAAAAGGACAAAAAACAAAGATCTTCCCGCAGCATTTCATTCCATTAATTCATTCGAACACCAGCTTGCGGAAGACGGAAACCTGATCATCAAGCTGTTTCTTGATATTGACAGAAAAGAGCAGAAAAAACGTTTCGACAGGCTTGAGAAGAACAAAGAGACCGCATGGCGTGTCAGCCAGGGCGACAGGGAGCGCAATGCTTATTATGATACGTATGCCTCAATGATAGAAGATATGCTTTTTAAGACAGATACGGATTACGCGCCGTGGACGATCATTGAGTCGACGGACCGCAGATTTGCCACTCTTAAGATTTACACAACAGTGATCAGGGCAATGGCAGAGCAGATCGAAAAAGCGCGGCGCCGGTATGCGGGAAAAGCAGACGGGGCTGAGACGAAAGAGAATATACAGCCGGCAGGAACAGCCTCCAATGCTATTGAGGCGATCGCGCGTGAAACGGATGCCGATATGAAAGAACTGCAGGTATCGATTCTGTCAAAAACAGATCTGACGTTGAGCTATACAAAAGAAGAATATAAGGAAAAACTTGCCGGACTTCAGAAAAAACTGGAAAAGCTTCATGGAGAACTGTATCGGAGAAGGATACCTGTCGTGCTGGGATTCGAGGGATGGGATGCCGGTGGAAAAGGCGGGGCGATCAAGAGGCTTACAGAAAAGATGGACCCCAGAGGCTACGCGGTGAATCCGACGGCCTCACCGAATGATATCGAAAAAGCGCATCATTATCTCTGGCGATTCTGGAGGGCGATGCCGAAGGACGGACATGTGGCGGTCTTCGACAGGACATGGTACGGACGCGTGATGGTAGAACGCATTGAGGGATTCTGTACTGAGGCGGAGTGGAAACGGGCTTATAGGGAAATCAATGACATGGAAAAAGACCTGTACGATGCGGGCGCGATCGTGATCAAATTCTGGATGCACATTGACAAGGATGAACAGAAACGAAGATTCAGAGAACGCCAGAAAAATCCGGAGAAACAGTGGAAGATCACAGATGAAGACTGGAGAAACCGTGAGAAATGGGATCAGTATGAAAACGCCGTAAATGAAATGCTGCTGCGCACGTCCACTGATTATGCGCCGTGGATCGTCGTAGAAGGCAACAGTAAGTATTACGCACGCATAAAAGTACTCAAAACAGTGGTGGACGCGATTGAAGAAAGGCTGAGGGAGGAATGAGGGAATGACGATCAGGGAGCAGCTTGAAGAAAGAGAAACAAAAAACTTAAGCCGCTATGCTGCGCTGAGCCGCGATACAAAAGGACGGGTAAGAGACGAACCGCAGTGCGATATCCGTCCGGTCTTCCAGAGGGACCGGGACCGGATCCTGCACTGCAAGGCTTTTCGGAGGCTGAAACAAAAGACGCAGGTATTTCTCCTGCCCAGCGGCGACCATTACAGGACAAGGCTGACACATACGCTGGAAGTTTCCCAGAACGCAAGGACAATTGCCAGGGCACTGCGCCTGAACGAAGATCTCGTGGAGGCGATCGCTCTCGGACACGATCTGGGGCACACTCCGTTCGGCCATGCGGGAGAGAGGGCGCTGAACAATGTCTATCATTTTTCACACAATAAGCAGAGCCTGCGGGTCGTTGACTGTATTGAGAAAGAAGGAAAGGGGCTGAATCTTACATGGGAAGTGCGAGACGGAATCCTCAATCATCAGACAGCCGGCCATCCCCATACACTTGAGGGGCAGGTTATGAGGATATCGGACAAACTGGCATACATCTATCATGATATGGACGACGCGATCAGGGGCGGGATACTGACGGAAGATGATATTCCGTCGGACATACGCGATGTGCTCGGCAGCTCATGCAAGGAACGGCTGAACAGGCTGATCCACGATGTGATCACCAACAGTATGGACCGTCCGGAGATCCGCATGTCATTCGCGGTAGAAAGGGCAATGACGGATCTCAGAAAATTTATGTTTGAGAATGTCTATCTTAATCCGAAGGCAAAAGGAGAGGAAGATAAAGCGGTACATATGACAGAACAATTGTTCGGATACTACATGAAACATCCGGAAGCGCTCCCGCGGCAGTTCAGAAACGCGCTGGAACATACAGAAACCAGTCGGGAGCAGGTCGTGTGCGACTATATCGCGGGAATGACAGATTCGTACGCGGTAAAGAAATTTCAGGATTATTTTGTCCCGGAATCATGGAAAATTTAAAAAAATAAATAAAGGAAACCAAAAACTTTTGTCGAATATTTATTATAGGGTATTCTTTATGGAGGCGGAACATGTACTATCCCGATGAGCTGATCGAAGAGATAAGGACAAGAAATGATATAGTAGATGTGATCTCCGGTTACGTCCGGCTTCAGAAAAAGGGCAGTTCGTATTTTGGGCTCTGCCCTTTTCACAATGAGAAATCCCCCTCATTTTCTGTCAGCAGGGAGAAGCAGATGTACTACTGTTTCGGATGCGGCGCCGGCGGGAATGTGTATACATTTCTTATGGAATACGAAAATTTCTCGTTTGTGGAGGCAGTGAGATTTCTGGCGGACCGGGCCGGGATCGAGCTTCCGGAAATGGAATACTCGAAAGAGGCAAAAGAAAAAGCAGACCTCAGAGCGTCGATCCTGGAGGTGAATAAAAAAGCCGCCAGATATTATTACGCGCTGCTGAAATCCGAACAGGGAAAGAAAGCACGCAGTTATCTGAAAGACAGAGGACTCTCTGACGATACGATCAAGGCTTTCGGTCTGGGGTATTCGAATGTATTCAGCGATGATCTGTACAAATATCTGCGCAGAGAGGGATACGGCGAGGAATTGATCCGCCAGGCCGGTCTGATCAATACCGATGAGAAAAAAGGGGTTTATGACAAGTTCTGGAACCGGGTGATCTTCCCGATCATGGATGTGAACAGCAGGGTGATCGGTTTCGGAGGACGTGTTATGGGGGATGCGAAGCCCAAGTATCTGAATTCCCCGGAGACGCCTGTGTTTGATAAGAGCAGGAATCTGTACGGCCTGAACCGGGCGCGGACATCACGAAAGCCGTATTTTCTTCTCTGCGAAGGATATATGGATGTGATCTCTCTGCATCAGGCAGGGTTCACCAATGCCGTGGCTTCCCTCGGAACGGCCCTTACACCCGGACATGCTTCCCTGATCAAAAGATATGTGAAGGAAGTCTATCTTACATATGACAGTGACGACGCCGGTACACGCGCCGCGCTGAGGGCGGTCCCGATCTTACGCGAGGCAGGGATCTCGGCAAAAGTTGTCCGTATGGATCCATACAAAGATCCGGATGAATTTATTAAGAATCTGGGAGCTGAGGAATACGAGAAGCGTATCCGGAACGCAAGGAACGGATTTATGTTCAGTCTGGAGATGCTTGAAAATGAGTACGATATGGCATCGCCCGGGGGAAAAACAGACTTTTTCCGGGAGACGGCGGTACGGCTGATGAATTTTGAAGACGAACTGGAACGGAACAATTATATCGAGGCAGTGGCGTCCGCCTATAAAGTGAGCAGGGAAAGTCTCGAAAAGCTTGTCGCAAAAACTGCCGTAAGTTCCGGGATGGCCAGACCTGCGTCAAGGCCGAAACGGGCGGCCGGAACGGGAAAAGATAAAAAGAAAGAAGACGGTATCCTGATATCCCAGAAAGCGCTTCTTACATGGATGATCGGGGATGAGAAGCTCTTCGGAAAGATCAGCGGCTATGTCGGTCCCGATGACTTCGCTCCGGGAATATACCGGAAAGTAGCGGAACTGCTCTACGAACAGCATGAGAACGGCGGTCTGGATCCGGCTGCTATCCTGGATCATTTCACTGAGGAAGAAGATCACAGGGAGGCCGCATCACTGTTTCATACAAAGATCAGGCAGTTGAAGACGAAGGAAGAAGAGGAACAGGCATTAAAGGAAATCATCCTCCGGGTAAAAAGCCACAGCATTGACGAGAGGACCCGTATGCTTGATCCGGCGGATATGGCGGGGCTGCAGAAGCTGATGGAGGAAAAGAGCAGGCTGGAAGGCCTGAGGACACTGCATATTTCTATTGATTAAGGATAAAATAAAACAAGATAGCCGTGCCTGTGCGCCGGCAAAGGAAGGATGGACACATGGAGGAAAACACACAGAAATTTCTGGAAAGAATGAATGAACTGGTAGCGCTGGGAAAGAAAAAGAAGAGCATACTGGATGTTCAGGAGATCAATGATTTCTTTACAGATATGGAATTGTCGACCGAACAGATGGAAAAGGTTTTCGATTATCTGGAGACGAATAATATCGATGTCCTGCGGATCAATTCGGACACAGATGAGGATACGGACATCGAGATCGATGACATGATATCTGATGAGGAAGAAGTCGATATGGAAAATATCGATCTGTCTGTTCCGGAAGGTGTGAGCATTGAGGATCCGGTCCGTATGTATTTAAAAGAGATCGGTAAGGTCCCCCTTTTAAGCGCTGAGCGTGAGATCGAACTGGCAAAAAGAATGGAGACGGGCGACGAAGATGCGAAAAAAGAGCTGGCGGAAGCAAATCTCCGTCTTGTCGTCAGTATCGCAAAGAGATATGTAGGCAGAGGAATGCTCTTCCTTGATCTGATACAGGAGGGAAATCTGGGGCTGATCAAGGCGGTAGAAAAGTTTGACTATCATAAAGGTTATAAATTCAGCACCTATGCCACATGGTGGATCCGACAGGCGATCACCAGAGCGATCGCGGATCAGGCCAGAACGATCCGGATCCCGGTGCATATGGTGGAGACGATAAACAAGCTGATCCGCGTGTCCAGACAGCTGCTTCAGGAACTTGGCAGAGAGCCGTTTCCGGAGGAGATCGCGAAAGAACTGGACATGCCTGTGGACAGGGTGCGCGAGATCCTTAAGATATCTCAGGAACCGGTATCTCTGGAGACACCGATCGGCGAGGAAGAGGACAGCCATCTCGGAGACTTTATCCAGGATGATAATGTGCCGGTTCCGGCTGAGGCGGCTGCGCAGACTTTATTGAAAGAGCAGCTTGACGAGGTGCTGGATACTTTGACAGAGAGGGAACAGAAAGTGCTCCGGCTGCGTTTCGGAATGAATGACGGACGTGCCCGTACGCTTGAGGAAGTGGGGAAAGAATTCGATGTCACAAGAGAACGCATCCGGCAGATCGAGGCGAAGGCTCTGAGAAAACTGAGGCATCCGAGCCGCAGCAGAAAACTGAGGGACTATTTAGACTAACAGTTCAGCCATGCGCAGCCGTATCCAAAGGAATATGCTTGCATATTCAACCGGATACGGCTGCGCATGGAGTGAGCGCCTTTCTATGAGGAAATCAGCGGCGACAGCCGCGGGAAGCACGGAGTGCGGATTTCCGAATGGCGCGGCTGAACTG
>CAZJRY010000026.1:0-22747 GCA_964548625.1 uncultured Mediterraneibacter sp. | reverse complement strand
GGGTCAGCTCGTACTCCTCAAGCTCCGGCTGGTTATCGTTGGTCTCCACATAGGGCTCTCCGCTGTACTCCGGCACATCCTCAACTGTATCGGCAGTCTGTACTGAGGAACTGCTGTCTGTACTATTAATAGTCTCATTTTCACTGTATGCGGTGCCTCCGTCCGGGCTGCTGCAGGCTGCAAGCGAAAAGGCAAGCAGCAGAGAACACCATATCGCCCTTATCTTTTTTCCTGTTTTCATCTTCATCCTCCTCGTAAACAAATGTTCTGTTCATCTGTTACTCTAGCACGAATTCAAAAACAGTACAAGACAAAAACCCGCATACAGACAGCCGAATAACTGCCAGCTTATTATAATTTACTGCACACGAAATACTTCCCTGATATCTCTCGAAGATGCTCCGATTCGGATCTCCGTGCCCCTGCCGCATGGCTCGGCATGGATTTCGACTCGTTTCTTTTCGCCCGGCATAAGGAAAACTTTTTCAAAGCCTTTCAGCTCCTGAACCGGCTCATTGTTTTTTTTGTTCACAGGAGCAAAATAAATCTGCACCGTCTCTTGTCCTGCCATTTTCCCCGTATTTTCCACAGTACAGAAAATTGTCGTCTCATTTTCCGACAGTATTGAGGAAAGTTCGGAATATTGGAATGTTGTATAAGACAACCCGTGTCCGAAACAAAACTGCGGCTCCACACAGAAGGTATCATTGTATCGATAGCCCACAAATACGCCTTCTTTATAGCTCACCTTATCCTCTCCGGGAAATTCACCCAGAGCATGGGCAGAGCAGTCCGTATGCCTCTTATAGAATGTCTCCGGGAGCTTTCCGGACGGATTGACTTTGCCAAACAGCACCTCTGCCAGTGCTCTTCCGCCCTCAAGTCCTGCATACCAATTCCACACCACGCTTTTCGCTGACCCGATCCATTTTCCCATCTCCACCGGGCTTCCTCCAGTGAGTACAATCACCGTGCGTGGATTTACCTTTAACAGCTCTTTGATCAGAATATCCTGCTCATAGGGCAGCTTCATATCCGCACGGTCATTCCCCTCACTGTCATGCTCATGGTTCAGGCCTCCCACAAAGATCACATCCTCATACTGAGCTGCCAGTCGCACAGCTTCTTCACGCAGGCGTCCACGTTCATTCTGTGCCTCTTCATCCTCTTCTGATCTTCGGACTTTGCCGCCGCCGTTTTCCAGACTGGTCTCCTGCCAGTTCACCTCTGAGTCTTCCGGTTTTTCATCCCGCACATATCCTTTTACATAGCGCACCTCTGCATTACCGCCCAACACCGAACAGATTCCCATCAGAGGCGTTGTCTCATACAGTGCCTTGATCTCAGCACTGCCTCCCCCTGCCGCGTGCATACAATCCGCATTCTCACCTATCACCAGCAGTTTTTTTACCCTTTCCGGATCAAGGGGAAGACAGTGATCCGTATTTTTCAAAAGCACAACAGATTCCCTTGCCACCGCAAGCGCCTTTTCCCTGTGTTCCGGTGTATTATAGCTGCCCCGCTTTCTTTTTTCCCCTCCGAGCATATGGAGACGAAACATGAGCATCAGGATATGGATTACCTTCTCGTCCAATACCTCTTCGCGGATCTCTCCATCCTCGATCTTTTTCTTCAATGGCTGTGCCATATAATAATCATCAAAATCGTCTGTCACCGACATCTCAATATCCAGC
The DNA here is from genome assembly GCA_964548625.1 of uncultured Mediterraneibacter sp. GTDB lineage: Bacteria > Bacillota > Clostridia > Lachnospirales > Lachnospiraceae > Mediterraneibacter. The sequence continues at coordinate 21,053 of CAZJRY010000026.1, read as the reverse complement.
TCAGATTCAGCCGCAAGGACGGTATCGTGAACTCCTCCCCAGTCGGAAATCACAACACCGTCATAGTTCCACTCTTCACGCAGGATATTTTTCAATAGGTGTTGATTATAATAACAATGCTGTCCGTTCAGCCTGTTATATGCTGCCATAATTGTATAAGAGCCGCCCTTTTCTACCGCATCATGGAACGCCGGCAGGTATATTTCCCTTAAGGCTTTTTCATCTACCTCCACATCTACCCAGAGGCGCTCCGTCTCCTGATTATTTGCTGCAAAGTGCTTCACGCAGGCAGCAACATCCCAGTTCTGAACTCCCCGGATAAAAGACGCAGCAAGCTCTTTTGTTAGGTATGGATCTTCGCTGAAATATTCAAAATTTCTCCCGCAGAGCGGGCTTCTCTTAATATTCACGCCGGGCCCGAGGATCACGTCTTTTCCCCGTCCTCTCGTCTCCTCACCGAGCACGGAACCTGTTTCATATGCAAGCCTTCGGTTCCAGGTAGAAGCCAGAGCGCTGTTACAGGGCAGATATGTCACATAATCTCTCGAAGTCCCTTCCGGAATCCATGATGACGGGTGAAACTCCTGGCGCACTCCCATAGGACCGTCCGACATTTTCAGCGGCGGGATGCCTAATCGTTCCACTCCCTGTGTCTGAAAGAGTTGCGCACCGTGAACCATGCCGATTTTCTCGTCGAGGGTCAGTTTTTTCATCAAATCTTCGGCCCGGCTTCTCAGGTTTTCAATCTCATTTCCATATATTCCCATCTGTATATCCTCACTTCTATAAAACTACTGCATCTTGCAGGTAAATGTTCCATTTTCACCTACGGTGATGACCGTGTCATCTCCTTCCGTATATCCCTGTGCTCCCTGTATCTCCGTAAGGGCACAGTTTACAAAGCGGACGGTACACCCTGTATTTCCCTCTGCTTTTCCCCGGATCTGTACACCATCCCTTATGGTCTCAAGACGCAGAATCTCTTCGTGATCCTGATAAACAACTGTCTTTGCACAGTCTTTTAAGGCAAAAACTTTCATCTCCAGATTGTCTGCGAATCTGTAATCCGCACGCTCCGCCTTTATCCCTGTGGGAATGATACTGTTCTCTTTCACCCAGAGCGGCACAGACAGATAATCATGCTTCTCTGTTCGCCAGCATCCGCCTTCCGCAGTCTCTCCCGTCAGATAATTTGTCCATGTCCCCTGCGGCAGATAATACTGCGCCGTTCCTTCCTCGTTGAAAATCGGCGCTACGAGCAGAGAATCACCCAGCATATACTGACGGTCGAGGTAGCGGCAGTTCAGGTCATTTTCAAATTCAAGTACCATACTGCGCATCATAGGTACACCTGTCTCTGAAGTATACACAGCGCTGCTATACAGATATGGCATAAGAGAAAGCTTCAGCTTTGTAAAGAAACGTACCACGTCAACCGCCTCATCATCATATGCCCACGGTACGCGGTAAGATGTGCTTCCGTGGAATCTGCTGTGGGTAGACAGCAGACCAAATGCTGCCCAGCGCTTATACACATCCGCTGTGGATTTGCTCTCGAAACCTCCGATATCATGGCTCCAGAATCCGAACCCACTGCTTGTCAGTGACAGTCCGCCTCTTAAACTCTCCGCCATGGACACATAATCTGACCAGCAGTCTCCTCCCCAGTGCACGGGAAACTTCTGTCCGCCGGCTGTAGCCGAGCGTGCAAAGAGGACGGCCTCATCATGCCCTTTTTTCTTCTCCAGCACCTCATAAACTGCCTTGTTGTACAGATATGTATAGAAGTTATGCATTTTCTCCGGGTCAGCACCGTTATGGTAGACTACATTCGTCGGAATTCTCTCGCCGAAGTCTGTCTTAAAGCAGTCAACCCCCATATCCACAAGCATCTCCAGGTTTTTCTGATACCATTTCACTGCTTCAGGATTTGTGAAATCCACAATGGCGATCCCCGGCTGCCACATATCCCACTGCCATGCGTCGCCGTTCGGACGTTTCAGGAAATAACCGTTCTGCGCTCCCTCGTCAAAAATTGCAGACTCCTGTCCGATATACGGATTGATCCAGACACAGATCTTGATCCCTTTCTCCTTAATCCTTGCGAGCATCCCTGCGGGATCCGGGAACACTCGCTCATCCCAGATAAAGTCCGTCCAGTGGAACTCTCTCATCCAGCAGCAGTCAAAATGGAAGACGCTCAACGGAATTCCTCTCTGCTCCATCCCGTCGATAAAGCTCATAACCGTCTCCTCATCGTAATCTGTCGTAAATGAGGTAGACAGCCACAAACCGAAGGTCCACTGCGCCGGAAGCGCCGGCTTTCCGGTCAGATCCGTATAACGCATAAGTGCTTCTTTCATTGTGGGGCCGTCGATAAAGAAGTAGTCCAGATACTCTCCCTTTACACTGAACGCAGCCTTTGACACCTGCTCTGTAGCGATCTCAAACTCTACTCTGTCCGGGTGATTGACAAACACACCGTATCCGCTGCTGGAGAGATAGAAGGGAATATTCTTATAGGACTGTTCCGTACTTGTCCCCCCGTCCTCGTTCCAGATCTCCACAGACTGTCCGTTCTTTACAAACGGAGTAAACCTCTCACCCATCCCGTAGATCAGCTCGCCGACCGAAAGGCCGAGCTGCTGGCACATATACGCATCGTCTTCGCCTCTGTCATAAGCGAACCCTTTCCAGTCTGTTTTTATGTACGAGAGATCTCGTGCTCCGCTTTTTGTGAGCAGATGACCATCTCTCTCATAGCGCATGGACCAGTTCTCTTTATCAATGACTAACGCAAGATGTCCGCTTCTTACCGTCAGCGTCTCCTCTGTCTCTTCCACGTACAGTTCCCCTGGCTCCGAAAGATTCAGTTCATACTTCGGTCCTCTGTCAGTAACTCCCTTGTGATGATATGTCTGAACGCGGATAACCTCCGGCATAGGAGCTGTAATCCTGACTGTCAGGTTGATTCCTCCAAGCGTGTCGCCTTTATGCATAATTCTGGATGTAGGCGCACAGAGCACTACTTCACCCTTACTTTTTCTCACTTCATATACATGCTGCGGCGAGAAACATCCATATCCCTCTTTAAATAACCAGCATCCATTGTGAAATTTCATCTGCATATACCTCCTGTACTATATTGACTTATCTTATTATAAGAAGATTTATCTATTATTTGTACTACATTTTTCCGCACTAAAATACAGTTATATTTGCACTTTATACACTGTCTGTATTATAATAATGAAAGGAATTTTACCTGCAGATCATTGAAATGACCGACGTACAACAGACATTTACAGGAGACTTTTATGAAATCAGGCAAGATACATCTCAGCTTCTTTTCCAGACAGAAAGTCGGACGGCAGCTCAGAACCCTCTACACATTTACGATTCTTATACCGGTTCTTTTTCTGGGCATCATCATATATTTCTTCTCCTACCGTCAGATTGCGGAAAATTACACCCATTTGTGCGAGCTGCAGGCACGGCAGGTACGTTCTGTATTTACAACAACCGTACTCTATGTGCAGAATATTTATAAAACTATTTCTTCGGATGACGAACTGCGCAATATTCTTTCGCAGGATTACAACACCGCTGAGGAATTGGATTTCGCACTGAGTTCTTATACCGGCTTTGAAGAAATAGAGGAAAATAACGCCTGCCTGACAAGTCTCCGTCTGTACATGGACGATGAACTGCTCGACGAGAACACACATAAATATTTTCTGCCTGTCACGGACGAAATAAGAGAGACAGACTGGTATGCCAAATCCGCATCCACAAGGAGCAATTTCTGGAAATCCGAAATCCGCACGGGACAACTTGGCACAACTTCTCAGGAACTGACCTATTACTGCCGCATCTCCATCCCTAAGAAAAGTTCCTATGCGCTGCTTGTTATGACTGTGTCCAATGATTACCTTCGCACACTAATCGACGAGACACAATATGATATTTATGTGTCCGTCAATTATGATCCTGTATTCTACTGTTCCGACAGATCATATGCCGGAAATGAGCTGCCTGTGGATCCGGAGGACATATCTACACGCCAGCAGAGTGGAGATATGAAAATATTCGATGAGCGTGCGATCGCAGCTGTTTCATCGTTTACACCGCCAACGACGTCAGACGGCATATATATTCTAGTGGTATCCAAGGACTCCCTCTCCCATATTCACAATCTGGGCCTGGTATTTATTTTGGTAACCGTATTTGCACTGGCATTTTCCGGGCTTCTGATTTTTCTATATACCCGCTATTTCAGCGACAGAATACAGACACTGCGTCTTGCCATGTTTAAAGTGGCGCACAATGACTATGAGATTGTCAACTCGATTCAGGGAAACGATGAGCTTTCCAATACATTTCAAGATCTTAAATCTATGGTCAGCACATTGAAGGAAAACGAGGCTAAGATCTACGAGGCGCAGATCCGGGAACAGATCTTTTATAACCAACAGCAGCAGATGGAATTAAAACTGTTGACCAGCCAGATCAACCCGCACTTTCTGTACAATACACTCGAGACGATCCGCATGAAAGCATTTTCTGAGGGTAACCGAGAAGTAGCAAATGCAATCAAGCTCTTGGGGAAATCCATGCGGTATGTACTTAACAACACAAAGAGTACAGCCACTACACTGGACAAGGAGCTGGACTATGTGCGCACTTATCTTGCAATCCAGAAGCTGCGGTTCAACACAAAGTTCGACTATACAATCCGTGTTGACAAGAAGCTCGACCCACGGAGCTATCAGATCCTTCCCCTGCTGATTCAGCCCATTGTGGAGAATGCCATCTCCCACGGGCTTGCAGATGTGCAATCCGGCGGACACGTCATTATCAGGATCTATCGCACTCCTGATGACGGACTCTGTGCGGATATCTTCGACAACGGATGCGGCATGACTGAAGATATTCTGGCAGAAACGATCCGCCATATGGATATCCCTCAGCCGGAGTCGGACCACGGCGTAGGGCTTTATAATATCAACAACCGGGTGCACCTTTTCTATGGAGAAAAGTATGGACTAACGATAAAGAGCCGTCCCGGCGCCGGGACACTGGTCACTTTGGTAATTCCGCTATTAAACCTTACGGAGGAAGAAGAATGAACGTACTGATCGCTGACGATGAAAAAATAGTTCTTGAAGGGCTGAAATATATCATTGATTGGAATGAACTCGGTTTCTCCATCTGTCAGACCGCCTCCGACGGAGAAGATGCCCTTGAGAAAATCCTGAGCCTTAATCCTGATCTCGTCCTCATAGATATCCGTATGCCTAAGAAAAACGGTGTGGAAGTCGTACAAGCTGCCGTTGAACAGGGCTATACGGGGAAATTCATTATTCTGAGCGGTGTAACCGACTTCAAGCTTGCGCAGACCGCCATGCGCTACGGCGTAGATTTCTACCTCACCAAACCCATCGATGAGGATGAATTGGAACAGGCTGTCATTACGGTAAGAGAGCTGATCGAGTCCGAGTCCAAGAATCAGACATTTTATGCACAATACCGTGACAAAGCGAAACAGGGCATTCTCCAGGATATCATGAAAGATACCTGCGACTATTCGCGGCTGGATCTGGACGACTTGCATCTAAATGCAAATATCTACCAGGTCGTGGCCTACGAAAACTATAATCAGGAATATTTTTATCCGACATGGAACTTTGCAGATCTGATGCGTGTGACCAACCAGGATAACAATACATTTGACATCATTGAACTGAATCAACGCAGGATTATCCTGCTCAAAGGAGATTTTTCCATCTCCAAATTCGAGAATCTCCTACGGCATTATCGGATTGCTCCACAGAAGGGTTCTCCCTTCGACTCCGTATTTCTCGCCTATGGACAGAAAGTCTCCCGTGTACGCGACATTCATCTGTCCTATGAGGATGTATGCCGGCTCTGCGACAGACGTTTCTTCTGCAATGAGAATCAACACATCATGAGTTCCGAAGAACTTCTCAACAGCCAACCCGATCTGTCGGTCATCACAAATGATGCCGCCCCAAAATACGCGGAACAGATTGCCAACTACATACAGGCTCATAATGAAACGCTGATTACAGAGACGCTCCGAGAGCTCTCGGACTCCCTGAAATGCTCCGGCGAAAATATCACTACGATCAAACATTTTCTGATCGATATCTATATCCTTGTGAAGCAAAAGATCATGCAGATCTATCCGAATGTAGATGTTCCGTTTCTTGCGAATACTTCCGCTATCGATCTTCTGGAACGGAAGTATTACCTGTATGAGATCATTGCATTTCTGGCGGAACAGTTTGACATGTGGACTCATTCCCTGGGGCGTACTTCCGGTGAAAATGTGATGGATGAAGTTCTGCACTACATCCACCACAATTACAGAGAAAATCTGAAGCTCGAAGCGATCGCGCCGCTTTTCGGATACAGCAGCTCCTATCTGGGCAAGATCTTCAGCCGCAAGCTGGGGATCACATTTAACGCCTATGTAGACAATGTAAGGATCGAGGAGGCAAAAAAACTCTTAGCGCAAGATAAACTGAAAGTGTATGAAATTGCCGAACAGGTCGGATACAGCAACGTAGATTATTTCCATAAGAAATTTAAAAAGATCACCGGGACAAGCCCGGCGGAATATCGCAAAAACCTATAATGTCTGTCTGCCGGCGAAGAACTCTGTCATCGCTCTGCTCCAGTCATGAGCTTCTTTTGAAAATGCCAGTGCACATCCATGTCCGCCCGACGGATAGACATACAGTTTATGTCTCACCCCGGCGTTTCTTAACGCTTCTCCCATGCGGATTGCATTAGACGGCGGCACACAGTCATCATCGTCACATGTCCAGACAAAAGTGGGCGGATACTCTGATGTGACAAGTTTTTCAACAGAGAGAAGTTCTCTTAACTTCTGATCTCCTCCGGTCAGCGCCTGTGCGCTTCCCTCATGGGGTTCTTCCACAAAACTGATAACCGGATATGCAAGACACAGTTTGTCAGGCCGGGCGTCTACTTCGCACAGTGCCGCCTGCGATGCACAGAGATGTCCGCCCGCTGAAGCACCGAATGTTAAGATATCAGCCGGATCTATGCCATACTCTTCTGCATGTTCCCTGACATAACGCACAGCACGGGTCAGATCCTCCTGAGGAGCAGGATACAGTCCGTCTTTTCCCACACGGTAACGCAAAATGAACGCGCGGTATCCTTTTGCCTCCATATAATGCATCATCGGCGTGCCTTCGCCGCTGAAGCACACCTCCTCATATCCGCCTCCCGGACAGATGATGACCGCGGGTTTCTTTTTATTCTGCCCGCTGGCAGTTTCCTCGTCCATCATTTTCTTCGTTGGAGCAATCAGGAACACTTTATCTTTTCCTCCCGATTTTTCCTTTTCCAGATCCCATGTTCTTCCTTCTTCTCCCCACAGTGCCACCGCCTGTCTTAAATTGTTTTCAAACAGATCAAGCACCAGATTCACTGCATCCATAAGCTGGTCCGCAACGATAGAAAACGGATCATCCCACGGTGTTTTTGCCACCTGCTCTACTCTGGCAATGGGCAGCGCGTTCAGTTCTTCCGGATACATGCTCAGGAGATACTCGGAGTAAAAGATTTTAAGATATTTCTCCATGTCCGGATAATCCAGAATATCTTCCATCGAATTATATTTTGTAAATCTCATTTCCATCACCTCTCTAACGCTTATCATCTGTTTTAGAACCAAAGTCTCTGTTCCAGATCTTCAGTGTCCGGCAGTTTTTTTGTATGTGTAAGCCACTGGCGGGCTATCAGCCCGTGTCCGCTTTCCGTCGGATGCACGCCGTCCCAGATCCAGTATCTCGTATTTCTTTTTTTGCAGGCATTGTCAAAACATTCCTGAAGCGGTACGAACACCGCGTCGAACTCTTTCGCCACGGCACGCGCTTCTCTCTGATATCCCTGCATACAGTTCTTCCATGACTCATAGTCGTTGTCATATACCGGACCGTTCTGGCCAAGGAAGGGTTCGCAGATAACAAGCTGTACCTCCGGCAATACCTGCTTTAATTCTGTGAGCATCATCCGGTAAAGAACACCGTATTTCTCCGCACCGGTCGCTTTACCGCCGTGTTCTGCCTGAGGGCCGTCATTGACTCCCGCAAGGATGCTGACAATATCCGGTTTCAGGTTCACTATATCCTCATAAATCCGGGCATACAGGTCGATGATCCTGTCGCCCGAGATGCCTCTGTTCAAGAAGCTGAATTGTCTCTCCGGATAAAGGCTCCCCAGAACAGCGTTCACTATATATGCATAACTGTGACCCATCTGATGGTTTAAATCTCCCCTGTCCTTCTCATCTTTGTATCTGTTCCCATCTGTAATACTGTCCCCTGTAAATAAAATTGTTTTACTCATTTTCTGTCTCCATACCACTGTCTGAGTCCTGTTTTTCTATTTCAACCGTACACGCAGGGTTACCGGCATATCTGTCGCAACACCTGTAATATCGAGATGCAGTCCCTGTGTATCTTTCGTCCATCTCACATCTGCATCTTCGTATCCCAATACACGGACATCTTCGATCAGACCATGAAACTCGGATGTATTCTGATCTTCCGTATCTCCCAGTGATCGGATCGTCACATGTCCGTCTGCCGGATAATTCATTACAAATGCATAGATACTGTCTCCCTTTACGGTAAATCGGATATCTTCCCGCGTGTAAGGAGGCTCTTCATTGTCTGTAAACTGCCCTTCATGAATACGGACGTTTCCCTCCCCGGCCTTTCTCCATGGCCGGCTGCCGTAGACAGCCTCTTTATTCCTATCCATCCACGCCCCGATTTCTTTCAGAATTCTTCTGTCTTCCGCAGGAATGGAGCCATCCCCTTTCGGACCTGCATTTAACAGCATATTACCGTTCTTGCTGATCACTTCAATCAGCATACAGATAATCTGTCTGCTTGTCTTATACTCAAGAGTATCTGTATAGCACCAGGAGTTTTTTGCGATAGCGGTGTCTGTCTGCCACACATAGGGTTTCGCTTCTGCAAGAGCCCCACGCTCCACTTCCACGATCCCGCTGCCGAACATCATGGCGTCATGCTTATAGCAGACTGCCACTTCTTTTCCCCACTGCTTTCCCCTGTTATAGTAATAGGCTGTAAATATCTTCAATACTTCCCTGAATGCTTCATGCTGGATCCACCAGTCAAAGTACACAAGGGAAGGACGGTATCTGTCTATGATCTCACAGGTGCGTACAAGCCAGTCAGTCAAGAATTCACTGTTCGGATACGGCTTACTCTGAAGATCCGCCTCGTGTGGTTCCGGCATAGCCGGCCAGTAAAAGTCTCCCCGCTTCATTGGCTCCTTTATATCACTGTCAAACTCCCTGCCATGGCTCATGAACCACCAGTGTTCCGCCCGGTGGGAGGATGTACAGAAGATCAGATCTTTACTCTCTGCAGCTTCTTTTAATTCTCCAAGGATATCTCTGTGCGGCCCCATATCCCACGTATTATATTTTGAAATATTACTTCTGTACATCTGAAATCCGTCGTGGTGCTCCGCTACCGGAAAGATATACTTTGCTCCGGCTTCCTTAAAAAGTGAAACCCACTCCTGCGGATCAAACTTGTCTGCAGTAAAAAGCGGGATAAAGTCTTTGTATCCGAACTTATTATGTTCCCCGAATGTCTTTCTGTGATATTCCCACTCTTCTTTATCCTGTATATACATATTCCGGGAATACCATTCGTTTGCATGCGCTGCCAGACTGTAGAGTCCCCAATGAATGAAAATACCGAACTTACTCCTGCCAAACCAGGCCGGCGGGCTAAACTCGGCAAGAGAATTCCAGTCCGGAGTGTACGGTCCCTGTGACGCCACCTGATATATTTCTGTCAGATATTCTTTTTCCGTTAAAACTGTCTGTGTCATACTTCCTCCATTTGTCATTGCTGTCTGATTATTCTTACACCTTTTCTCTCCAGCGTGATCTTCTCTCCTGCCATATACTCTCTTCCAATGATCAGATCTTTTCCTCCTTCATGGATCACAACTTCTATTTCTGCGTCCCTGTGGTTAAGCAGGAAGAGGAATCTCCCGTTCTCATTGATACGCATTGTCGCCTCGAGACCTTCCTGAGGCTCTATAATAGAGGTAATTCCGGCTTCTGTACACACATCGCTTAAAAATGCGCGATAGAACTTCTCATCAGATCTTGCCGCTACATAATAAGCGTGACCTCTTCCGAAATCATTTTTGGTCACAACAGGCATACCGGCATAGAAATCTGAATCATACCGGCTGAGCACGGAAACGGAATCTGACTCAGGATGGAGAAGGTCACACAGAAGCTTCGCAGGATAATGTTCCCCTTTATACTCAAATCCATTTTCCACTCCGGACGGCAGGGCGTCTTCTTCCTCCACCCAGATGCCGAGGATATTCCGCAGTCTGCCCGGATATCCGCCCAATATCACCAGATCATTTTCATCCGCGATCCCGCTGAAAAATGTTGTGACAAAGGAGCCTCCGTTTTCAACAAACTTGCGGATCTTACTGTCATATCCCGTCTTTGTCATGTACAGGACAGGAGCGATCAGAAGACTGTATTTGTTCAGATCATCTTCCGGTCCCACAATATCCACAGGAACATTCATGCTGTGAAGCGCACTGTAATAGTTGAGTATTTCATCTTTATATTTCAGTTCACAGCTCGGACCTGCCGAGCACTCAACTGCCCACCAGTTATCCCAGTCGAAATACAGAGCTGTCTTCGCCTCTGTCACGGCCCCCAGCGTCTCGGCGCCGATACGCTCAAGTTCGTCGCCTAAGCCGCTGATCTCCCGATATACTCTTGTCTCTTTTGTTCCCACATGGTCGATGACCGCGCCGTGCAGTTTCTCGCACGCTCCCGCTGTCCGCCTCATCTGGAAGAACATAACCGCATCCGCTCCGTGCGCCACTGCCTGATAGCTCCACAATCTCATCACACCCGGACGTTTCAGTGCATTGTATGGAAGCCAGTTAGTCACACTTGGCGTCTGTTCCATCAGCAGGAACGGAGCTCCGCCTTTGATCCCTCTCATCAGGTCATGGTTCATAGCGATCATTGCCGGAGAATCCTCATTCGCAGGATAATTATCCCAGGACACAGCATCCATATATTTCGCCCACATCTTATAGTCCAGTCCCTTATAGAAACCCATCAGATTCGTAGTTACGGGAATATCCGGAGTTACACGCTTCACAGCCTCGTACTCAAGACGATAACACTCCAGAATGCTCTCCGAATTAAACCTCTTATAATCCAGAGTGATCCCCTGAAACTGGCTCCTGTCATATTCGAAATGCTCACTTAAAAGATTCGGAAGCACAATCTCATCCCAGTCATAAAATGTATGTCCCCAAAATGCTGTATTCCATGCGTGATTCACTGCCTCGATGGTTCGATATTTCTTTTTCAGCCACACACGGAATGCCTTCTCACAGTTCTCGCAGTAACATTCTCCGCCATACTCGTTGGAAATGTGCCAGGCAATAATATTGTCATAATTTCTGTAACGTTCTGCAATCTTTTCTGCCAGCCTCACAGAATACTTTCTGTAAGTCGGGCTGTTCGGACAGGAATTGTGCCGTCCTCCGAACTTTCGTTTCATACCGTTAAATTCCGTGCGCAGGATGTCCGGATACCGTTTCGCCATCCATGCCGGATGCGCGCCGGTAGAAGTGGCAAGGCATACCTGAAAACCATTGTCTCGCACCCGATCCATGATCTTGTCCAGTTTTGAGAAATCATACTCCTCCTCAGACGGCTGCAGTGCAGCCCAGCTGAACACATTGAGCGTCAGCGTATCAATATGTGCCTCCTTTAACAGACGCATATCCTCCTGCCATACTTCTTCCGGCCACTGTTCCGGATTATAATCGCCTCCGTAGGCAATTTTCTTTACTTTCTCACTGTATTTCATCTGTCCTCTCCTCACACAAGAACGCCCCGGGCGGAAGTCCTCCTCTGATCTTCGTTTCCTTAGATATTCTGATTACTTCTTCCCGGGACATTTGTATTAGTCACATGCCGCTGACATGCTCATTGTCTTCCCCTGCGGGTGATATTCTGATATTATTCTGCCGCTTCCTCTGCCGGATAATTTGCAGCAGATTCTTCTCTTGCTGCTGTCCAGTCAGCCGCGTTCTGCAGGTCTACTTCATAGACATCCTCGTATCCGAGACCGAGCGCTGTCTCCTGCATGTTTGACCATATACTCTCAAACTCGCTTGAACTTGATGCGAAGATCATCTGCCATGAAGCGTCAATGATCGTCTCTTTACACTGGCTTCTGACTGTCGTGATATTTGAATCTTCTTCCGGAGTCGTATAATTAGAACCCGGAGCTACAACGATCATATCATTATTCTCCAGATATTCCATCGTCGTGCTGGCACCAGTCTGTGCGCTCCAGTCTTCTGTCAGAGCATTCTGGTTGTTCTCAATCGTAGTCTCCCACAGATCATACTCATAGCTCTCTCCTGTATTCGGGTCGATATCTTTCAGGCTGACTGGCTTGAAGTTCAGCGCAGACACTCCGTCTTTCCAGTTTCCTCCGCCGTACTCTTCCGGTACATCTACTTCGTTGCTCGGCAGCGCCTCACGTCCAAACTCTGTAAGTTCCGGTTTGCCATCCTCGTTCATTTCCCATGTCAGCCCTTCGATACCTGCCGCACCGCTGGACTGTCCGTTAAGTTCCACACCTTCTGCCGAATACAGCCAGTCGATAAAGTCCGCCAGTCTTTCCGGATCTTCTGCATTACTGCCAATGCAGATTACCTGTGATGAGTTTCCTTCCGGGCAGTTACCATAGGAGAATATCTTCATATCTTCTACCGGCGCCAGCATGAAGCCTTTGCCCTCAGATGTATTCTCAGTTGTGTTGTACAGGCTCTGTCCTACCCACGGCCACGGGCAATAGAGTGTCTTTCCTGTCGTGTACTTGTTGCTCCATGTATCGTAGTTCTGTGTTGTGGACTCAGGATCCACAAGTCCTCTCTGATTTGCCTCATAGAAGAATTCAAGGACTGTCTTGTAAATGCCGTCGTCGTCAATGATGCTCTGTGTGTCGGAGCTATCCGCGCTGAGCAGAGCAAATCCGCACTCATCCACTCCGTACATGCAGGCGATCTGTTTTGCGTTGTTCATCATATTGTCGTCCCAGTCTTTGAAGAATGAGAACGCATAGATGTCATCACTGCCCTCTTCCTCACGCGCGAGAGCCTGCATATCTTCCATCACGTCAAGGAAGTCGTCCAGATCCTTCATCTCCGGATAACCCAGCTCTGCATAATAATCCCAACGGATATACGGTCCGAACGTAGGTTCAAGACCTTCGCTTGCTTCTGTAGCCGCACCAGAAGAAACAGAATTTGGAAATGCATAAATTCCTTCTTCTTCCGTCAGTGTACTGTTTGTGGTCTCAATGGCAGTTGAATAGTTAGTCATAATCTCTTTGCCATCCATCAGATCTGTGCAATCCATTACCAATCCTGCTTCCACAAGGTCATTAAGTTTTCCATTGGATGTGTCAACAATGATAAGATCCCCAAGATCTCCTGCTGCTGTCCTCGTCTGATACAGTGTGTCGCCGCCGCCCGCTACGTTCGGCGCAATAATGTTCAGTTCCATATTAAATTTTTCTTTTACAATTTCAGCAAACCATCCGCTTTGAACTCCCTGATAGTTTGCCAGCTCATCATATACGTCTACCGTGATGAATTCATCGTAGCCGCTCTCGCTGTCCGAGCCAGATGTGCTGCTGTCTGAGCTGTCGCCGCTTGAGCACCCAGCCAGAAGTGATACTACCATTGCTGTACAGAGCAATGAACTGATCAGTTTCTTTTTCATAATGTAATCTCTCCTTTTCTATTTTTTCTGTTTCCTGTCTTACTATGTATTCTCTGTGTTTTCCAGTAAAAGGCCGGAAACTTAGCCCTTGACGGAACCGATCATGATACCTTTGACGAAGAATCTCTGGAACATCGGATAAATGAACAGGATCGGGAGTACTACTACTACTGAAACAGTCATCCGGATCGATGTCCCGGTCTGCTGCGTTGCCAGCACCGCCGCGCTGATAGCGCCTGTGCCGCTGTTCTTCACCATTGATGCAAGGGAACTTGCCTGATTTATATAGGTATACAGTAGATACTGCAGAGAATACAATTTCTGGTCTGTAATATAAAGCAGAGTATCCTGATAGCTATTCCACTGGTTGACTGCTGAAAAGATAGCAACCGTCGCCAGAATCGGCGTACACGCCGGAAGGATAATTTTGTAGAATATCTTGAATATGCCTGCTCCGTCAATCTCCGCTGCTTCCTGCAATGCTTTCGGGATCGACTCTACATATGTCTTTACGAGAATGATATTGAACGGCTGTACGATCGTAGGAATCACATAAACCCAGAACGTATTCGTCAGATGCAGGTTTTTCATCGTGATAAACATCGGAATTACACCTGCGTTAAAATACATTGTAATTACAACGATCCTGTACCAGAGTTTTCTCTTCCACATTTTCTCCTGTGTAAACATAAATCCGAGGAACGCGGAACTCAAAACCGTAAGTGCAGTGCCAAGTACTGTCTTTCCAATTGAAACGATCGCTGCAGATCCAAGCCCGTCCAGCTCCAATAGTGCCTTATAGTTCTCCAGATGCAGACCGCTCGGAAGGAAGTTGATTTCTCCTGCTGCACTCAGGTCATTCGCACTGATCGTATTGATTATCATATAGTAGAACGGATAAATACAAATCAGCGTAAAGATACCGAATACAATGTAGTTGATCACATTAAATGTCTTGTCCCCGGCAGATAATTTCTTTTTCTTTGCCTTGATTGCCTGACTCATCTTCTTCTCCCTTCTTCTATATGATAGATTCACCACGTGTCTTCTTGGACACGAAGTTTACAATTGTCAGAAGCGCCACACTGACGACGCTCTTTAACATACTTATCGCCGTCGCCATAGAATAGCTGCCTCCTGTCATACCAATGTTGTACACATACAGATCAAGCACCTGAATATGTTCCTTATTGAATGAGTTCTGGAACACAAAGTACTGATCCATACCGTTATTCAGGAAATTTGAAATCGCAAGCATCAGCATCACGAAGAACGTAGGCATTAACGCCGGAAGCGTGATATGCCGCATCAACTGGAAACGGTTTGCACCGTCGATGCTCGCTGCCTCGTAGAGCTCCTGATCGATTCCGGCAATACCGGCCAGATACATGATCGCACCCCAGCCAAGTCCTTTCCATAAATTCCAAAGGAGCATCCACAAATATGTATGTGTGTCACTGTCCAGGAATTTGATCGGTTCCGTAATGATCCCAATATTCTCCAACAGGGTATTGACCATACCTGTTGAAGAAAATAAACTGAACGCTACAGAATAGACAAGCACCCAGCTTATGAAGTTCGGCAGCGTGGTAAATGTCTGTACAAATGTTTTAAACTTCTTACATTTGATCTCATTCAGGAAAATAGCAAACGCGAGCGGTAGAAATGATGTCAAAATGTTAAGTGAACTCATCGCGAATGTGTTTTTCATTACCTGAATCAGCTGTGATACCTGAGTCTTATTGGCAAAGAGCATCTGGAACCACTGCAGACCTACAAACTCGCAGTCCGCAAGACTTTTTGGTGGTTTGTAATCAAAAAATGAATAAATCCAGCCATGGAGCGGAAAATATGAAAACAAAAACACCAAAATAAGAAACGGCAGTATCCAGAGGAAATAACGAAATCCTCTTTTGCCGCTGCTCTTTTGCCCAGGCGTGCTCATTACAGCAGTCTTTCCTTTTTTCATCCCTATACCTCCTATCTCAACTGCTTTTTTACTGAATTTATGGTAGCACTTCACTTTGATAAAGAATACCTGAAAAATTCATGCTTATTTCATGTTTAAATTAGATTTTTTTAATATTTACCGGAATCTTTTCTGATTTTTCATGTATTTCAGTGCCATTTTTTCAGGTAGTCAATCCTTTTTTCTCTTTATATATTAAGAATCAGAAATCAAAAAATCAGGAGGTATGTATTCATGCGGACAAAATTTGTCAATCCGGTCTTAGACTTTATTAACACTCTGTGCGGCTTTATTGGTTTAAACATTCTCTTCCTAATCACCTGCCTTCCGGTAATCACCATCGGGGCTGCGCTCTCTTCCTTATATTATGTGACGCTCAAAGAAGCCAGAGGTGAATACGGCTACCTCATCCGTCCTTATTTAAGAGAGTTCAAACGCAACCTGAAATCCGGCACAGCGGCTTTCGGTATCCTGTTCGTAATCGGAGCAGTGATCGTATTCAGCCTTGCATTCTGGTACTCGCTTGGCTCAACTCTGTCTGCCGTCGTGACCGGACTGCTTATCATAGCTCTTTTGGCATGGATACTCACTTTCACTTATACGTTTCCACTCATTGGAAGATTCAACAACACGACAAAGCAGACGCTTAAAAATGCGTTCTGTCTGATGATGAGCAACGTTAAGATAACTCTCTGGCTTGTTTTGATTTACATAGTGGTTCTGACCATGTGCCTTTTCTTCGAACCAATGAAGATTCTCATGGTACTCTTCGGATTTGCTTTCATCGCTTACTGCCAGTCTTATGTGCTCAAAAAAGCATTTGAACCTTATGAAAAAGCTGCTGAAGAAACTGATAATATAACTGAAAGAAACCAGATTGAAGGAGAAGTTCTGTGATGCATTTTACTTATTATAATCCGGTAATACGTGGATTCCATCCCGATCCGAGCATATGCCGTGCAGACGGAAAATATTATCTCGTCTGCAGCAGTTTCCAGTATTTTCCCGGCGTGCCGCTATATGAGAGCGATGATCTGGTCAACTGGAGGCAGATCGGCCATGTACTCACGCGCCGTTCCCAGCTTCCGCTTGACGGCGCCGATGCCTCCGGCGGAATCTACGCCCCCACGATCCGATATCACGGTGGCCGCTTTTATATGGTCACGACAAACGTAAGCGGAGTGGGGAATTTCTTTGTCTGGACAGACGACATCCGCGGGGAATGGTCTGATCCTGTTCCCGTTGACCAGGACGGCATTGATCCGTCCCTTTATTTTGAAGATAACGATGTCTACTTTATGAGTAATCATGCAGATGACGATGGAACTGCTTCGATCATGCAGTGTAAGATCGATCCTGATACAGGGGCGAAACTGGAGAAAAGCCGATGTATATGGAAAGGCTGCGGAGGGCGCTATCTGGAGGGCCCGCATCTCTATAAAATCGGGCAGTGGTATTATCTGCTGGCTGCGGAAGGCGGCACCGAATACGGACATATGGTCGTGCTTGCCCGAAGCAAGTCCCCTTATGGTCCTTTTGAGAACAGCCCTTCTATTCCTATTGTCAGCAACCGGGATTTAGGCGGATATCCGCTGCAGGGGACCGGTCACGGCGATCTGGTGGAGGACAGATTCGGGAACTGGTGGATGGTGCTTCTGGCTTTCCGGCAGATGGATACATATATGCCTTATCATCAGCTCGGACGTGAAACATGCCTGATACCTGTATATTTTTCATCGAACGGATGGATGAAAGCAGGTGACAACGGAAAAGTACACATAAAAACATCTGTAAACCGTCCCTGTACCTTTAGGGAACAGAATTTTCCTGATACTTGTACCTTTGAGAACACACAATTGGGAAAAGAGTGGATATTTCTCCGTAATCCCATCCCCGAAAACTATAGCCTCAAAAACGGATCAATGTGGATAAAAGGAAGTAATATATCCATCTCTGACCGTGATCGTTCTCCTTCTTTTGCGGGTATACGGCAGACCGAAATGGACGGTAAGATCCGGGTGACTGTCCGTCTCCCGAAGGGTGAGGCAGGGCTCTCACTGTACATGGACTATGATCACCACTATGACTTTGTCATAAAAAAATATACAAAAGCCGATAATGACCACAGAACCGGCACCGATGCAGGCCACAGCCTGTCAGAGCTTATCCTGCGACGCAGAGTCGGAGACATGGAGTACATCCAGCAGAGTACGGTTCTTCCACCGAAAGCAGAAGACGTGGCACTCTGTATTGATACTACGCCCTGCATGTATCATTTTTACGCTGAAATTTCCGGATTCGCCTCATCCGATAATGCTGCAGATTTCGGAACCGCAATGGCGAAATATCTTTCATCCGAAGTTGCCGGTGGTTTTACCGGTGTGGTAATCGGGCTTTATGCGGCTGATACGGGTGGCGAATGGGCAGAATTTACCGATTTTACTTATCGGACTGAGAGATGACCGCTGTTTGTGCTCTGTAGGATACAGTGTCGGTATGTAGGAGAACTATAAAAGTAAAAACAGAAAAACGGAGGAATACAGACTTATGAAATTCGGATATTTTAATGACCAGGACAGAGAATATGTCATCACATCCCCGGCAACACCGCTGCCATGGATCAACTATCTCGGAAATGAGAACTTCTTCTCTCTCATCTCCAACACATGCGGAGGCTACAGCTTCTACAAAGACGCCAAACTGCTCCGTCTGACACGTTACCGCTACAACAATGTACCGGCAGATACCAATGGGCGTTATTATTTTATCAAACACGGGGATACCGTGTGGACACCCGGCCGGCAGCCCGTCAAGACAGAACTTGACTCCTATGAATGCCGCCACGGCATGGGCTACAGCAGATTCATTGCGTCCAAAAA
Organism: uncultured Mediterraneibacter sp.; assembly: GCA_964548625.1. Taxonomy (GTDB): domain Bacteria; phylum Bacillota; class Clostridia; order Lachnospirales; family Lachnospiraceae; genus Mediterraneibacter. Next base: position 2,308 of record CAZJRY010000026.1, on the reverse strand, counting down.
TGATATATATGCAGATTTGACGGCTTTTGTCCCTCTGCATGAATCCTGCGAAATCAATCGCCTCGTCATTACAAATAAAAATGATACCGAGGAATCTCTGGATCTGACTTCATATATCGAATTCTGTTTCTGGAATGCGGTGGATGATTCTACCAACTTTCAGCGCAATCTGAGTCTTGGTGAAGTAGAAATCTGTGGTTCTGAGATCTATCACAAAACCGAGTACAGAGAACGCCGCAACCATTTTGCATACTATACAGTAAACGCTCCGGTCAGCGGTTTTGATACAAGCAGAGATGATTTTCTTGGTGTATACGGAAGTATAGAACATCCAGCATGTGTCTTTGAGGGAATCTCGAAAAACTCTGTCGCAAGCGGCGGTGCTGTTATCGGTTCCCATCATCTGAAAGTGTCGCTGGCCCCGGGCGAATCAAAGAGCTTTATCTTCATTCTGGGCTACAGCGAGAATCCCCATGAAGATAAGTGGGAGGCACCCGGAATCATCAAAAAGGACAAGGCACGCGCTGTAATGAAACGTTTCTCCACCGATGAACAGGTGGACGCAGCATTTCAGGCGCTGAAAGATTACTGGAATGACCTGCTCTCCATCTATGCGCTTGAAAGCAAAGACGAAAAGCTGAACCGGATGGTCAATATCTGGAATCAGTATCAGTGCATGGTGACATTCAATATGTCCCGCTCTGCCTCCTATTTCGAATCAGGGACAGGGCGCGGCATGGGATTCCGCGACTCCTGCCAGGACCTCTTAGGCTTCGTCCATCTGATCCCGGACCGTGCACGCCAGAGGATTCTGGATATCGCAGCCACACAGTTTGAGGACGGAAGCGCATACCATCAGTACCAGCCTCTTACGAAAAAAGGGAACTCTGATATCGGAAGCGGTTTCAACGATGACCCGCTCTGGCTGATTGCCGGAACCGCTGCATATATCAAGGAGACCGGGGATCTGGGCATCCTTGATGAAATGGTAGATTTCAATAATGACAACAGCCTCGCCCGTCCGCTGATGGAACATCTGAAGCGCTCGTTTGACTATACGGTAACACATCTCGGTCCCCACGGACTGCCCCTGATCGGACGCGCCGACTGGAACGACTGCCTGAATCTGAACTGTTTCTCCAGAGAGCCGGGGGAATCATTCCAGACATTCGGTCCATCAGAGGGGCCTGTTGCAGAATCCGTATTTATTGCCGGAATGTTTGTAAAATATGGCAGGGAATATGCACAGATCTGCCGGATGACCGGCAAGTCCGAAGAGGCGGACCGTGCCGAATCAGAAGTCGAAAAAATGTATCAGACTGTTCTGGACGCAGGATGGGACGGCGAATGGTTTATCCGCGCATATGATGCATTCGGAGAAAAGGTAGGCTCCGATGAATGTGAAGAAGGCAAAATTTATATTGAGCCGCAGGGATTCTGCGTACTGGCGGATATCGGTATCAAAGAAGGCCATGCGAAAAAAGCCCTTGATTCTGTAAAAGAACGGCTGGATACTAAATACGGTATCGTTCTCCAGCAGCCTGCCTATACAAAATATTACTTAAATCTCGGGGAAATCTCCTCATATCCGCCGGGATATAAAGAGAATGCGGGTATCTTCTGCCATAATAATCCGTGGGTATCAATCGCGGAGACACGGATCGGCCGCGGGAACCGTGCCTTTGAGATCTACCGCAGAACCTGTCCTGCATATATTGAAGACATCAGCGAGATTCACCGGACTGAGCCTTATGTATACTCTCAGATGATTGCAGGCAAAGATGCCCCGAAACACGGAGAAGCAAAGAACAGCTGGCTTACAGGTACAGCCGCATGGACTTTTGTCAATGTATCCCAGTACATTCTGGGTATCCGTCCGTCTTTTGACGGGCTTGAGGTCGATCCGTGCATCCCGTCTGAGCTGGATGAATTTACAGTCACAAGAAAATACAGAAATAGCATATATCACATCCATATACAGAATCCGGATCATGTGGAAAAAGGCATCTCATCCATAACAGTGAACGGTGTTCCCGTACAGGGGAACTGCATTATACCGGAAACAGCATCCGGTGAATATCAGGTGGAAGTTATCATGGGATAATCCCAAATTCCTTTAGAAGTCCCTGTCAGCAAAAAGAGGCAGTGCCGCATCAGATGAATAAATCACCTGATGCGGCACTGCCTTTTTATTGTTTATCCTTCACTTGTTCTTATTCATTACCTGCCGTTCCGGAAGTCCCCGGGTCTTAGCTCCGGCTGTCTCACCGGTACTCTTACCGGCGCCGGCTCCGGGATCAGTCCGGGA
>CAZJRY010000025.1:0-22920 GCA_964548625.1 uncultured Mediterraneibacter sp. | reverse complement strand
CGGGAAGTTTATGGAAGGATGTATGTGGGACAGCAGATCGAAGCGCGTGTGGCAGCGGTGAAAGCAGACGGCAAGCTGGATTTAAGCGTCAGAGGAAAGATTCCGGAGCAGATGGACGCCGATGCCCGGAAGATCATGGAGCGTATCGGGAAAAACGGCGGTATGCTTCCTTTTACCGACAAGGCTGATTCGGATCGTATCCGCAGTGAACTGGGGATGAGCAAAGCGGCATTTAAGAGAGCGGCCGGAAGACTGCTGAAGCAAGGGAAGATAAACATCGGTGAAACAAAAATAACCTTGCAATCCGATACAAATCGGTTATAATAGTCAGTAGGAATGCATGTGGGATAATTACCGCGCTTTTTCCGGATACGGACAGTCACAACCGTTGTGAACAAAGAGGAAGGAGAGTATATTATGAAAGTTCAGAATATCACAGATATAGAAGGTTTTTTTAAAGTTGTCGATGCTTGCAAAGGCAAGGTGGAGCTTGTGACAGGCGAGGGAGACAGACTGAATCTGAAGTCAAAACTCTCTCAGTATGTATCTATGGCAAACATTTTCTCAAACGGCGAGATCCCGGAGCTTGAGGTTATCGCTTACGAGAAAGAAGATACAGACAGGCTGATCAAGTTCATGCTTGACGGAGGGAATAAATAAGTATACCTTGTAACTATTAATGAAACGTCAGGCAGGGGCGGTTTCCACAGAGAGGGAACCGTCTCTTTCTTTATCAGAGGTGGAATATGAGTTTTGTACATTTACATGTCCATACAGAGTACAGTCTGCTGGACGGATCGAACAAGATAAAAGAATATGTCGCACGCGTGAAAGAACTTGGTATGGACAGCGCCGCGATCACAGATCACGGTGTAATGTACGGCGTTATAGATTTTTACAAAGAAGCGCGGGCTCAGGGAATCAAGCCGATCCTGGGCTGTGAGGTCTATGTGGCGCCTGATTCCAGATTTGACCGGGAAGTGACAGGCGGAGACGACAGGTATTATCACCTCGTGCTGCTGGCGGAGAATAACGAGGGATATGCGAATCTGATGAAAATCGTATCAAAAGGCTTTGTGGAAGGATACTACTACCGCCCCCGCGTGGATAAAGAGCTGCTCAGGCAGTATCACGGCGGCATCATCGCATTGAGCGCGTGCCTTGCCGGTGAGGTGCAGCGATATATTGTGAAAGGCCTTTATGACGAGGCGAAGAAGACTGCTCTGGAGTACAGGGAGATCTTCGGGGAGGACAATTATTTCCTTGAACTTCAGGATCACGGACTGCCGGATCAGGCGCTGGTAAACCAGCAGCTTTTGAAAATGTCCGAGGAGACGGGGATCGAACTGGCTGCCACGAACGACGTCCACTATACGTACGCGGAAGACGCGGTTCCCCATGACATCCTGCTGTGCATCCAGACGGGAAAGAAACTGGCAGATGAGAACCGGATGCGCTACGAGGGCGGTCAGTATTATGTGAAATCTCCCGGGGAAATGGAAAAGCTGTTCCCCTACGCGCTTCATGCGCTGGATAATACGCAGAGGATCGCGGACAGATGTAATGTAGAGATTGAGTTTGGAGTCACAAAGCTTCCGAAATATGACGTGCCGGGCGGATATACTTCGTGGGAATATCTCCGGAAACTTTGCTGGGATGGATTGGAGAGCCGGTATGGAGAACCGGCGCAGGAGTTGAAGGAACGTCTGACCTATGAACTGGACACAATAAGGAATATGGGATATGTAGACTACTTCCTTATCGTGTGGGACTTCATCAAACATGCGAAGGACCATGGGATAGCGGTAGGACCGGGGCGGGGATCCGCGGCGGGAAGTATCGTGTCCTACTGCCTGGGGATCACGACGATAGATCCTATCCGATATAATCTGCTCTTCGAGCGTTTCCTCAACCCGGAGCGTGTGTCCATGCCTGATATTGACGTAGACTTCTGTTTTGAGAGACGGCAGGAAGTGATCGATTATGTGGTGCGTAAATACGGAAAGGACAGGGTCGTACAGATCGTGACGTTCGGTACGCTGGCTGCCCGCGGAGTCATCCGTGACGTGGGGCGCGTCATGGATCTTCCATATGCGTTTGTCGACTCAATAGCCAAGATGATCCCGCAGGAACTGAATATCACGATCGATAAGGCGCTCAAGGAGAACACCGAGCTGCGCAGGACTTATGAGACAGACGAACGGGTAAAGACACTGCTCGATATGGGCAGGCGTCTCGAGGGACTTCCGCGCCACAGTTCCATGCATGCGGCAGGCGTGGTGATCAGCCAGAAATCGGTGGATGAGTATGTACCGCTCTCAAGGGCCGCGGATGGAACGATCACTACACAGTTTACAATGACGACTCTCGAGGAACTGGGACTTCTGAAAATGGATTTTCTCGGTCTGCGTACACTGACGGTCATTCAGAACGCGGTGAATTTGGCGCGCCGCAAGCACCCGGATCTGGATATGGAGAAGATCGATTATAATGACCGGAAGGTGATGGATTATATAGGAACCGGAAAGACAGACGGCATCTTTCAGCTTGAGAGCGCGGGGATGAAAGGCTTCATGAAAGAGCTGAAACCCCATAGCCTGGAGGACATTATTGCAGGAATTTCCCTGTACCGTCCGGGACCGATGGATTTTATCCCCCAGTATATCAGGGGGAAGAATGATGCTTCATCGATCACTTATGACTGTCCCCAGTTAAAACCCATCCTGGAGCCCACATACGGATGTATCGTCTATCAGGAACAGGTTATGCAGATCGTGCGCGATCTGGCAGGGTATACTCTGGGACGAAGCGATCTTCTGCGCCGCGCCATGTCCAAGAAAAAAGGCGACGTGATGCGCAAAGAGCGCCGGATATTCGTCTATGGAGATGAAGAAAACAATGTGCCGGGATGTATCAGAAACGGGATTGACGAGAAGACAGCGAATAAGATCTACGACGAAATGATCGACTTCGCGAAGTATGCCTTTAATAAGTCCCATGCCGCGGCTTACGCGGTGGTAGCCTATCAGACCGCATGGCTGAAATATTACTATCCGGTGGAATTTATGGCGGCGCTGATGACGTCCGTGATCGAGAATCCGTCCAAAGTTGCGGAATATATTTATGCCTGCCGGCAGATGGATATCCAGATCCTGCCCCCGGATATTAACAAAGGCGAGGCGGATTTCTCTGTAGACGGCAGAAATATCCGCTACGGGCTGGCGGCTATCAAGAGTATCGGACGCCCGGCAGTGCAGGCGATAATGGAGGAGAGATCCGCCTTCGGTCCGTTTAAGACACTGGAAGATTTTATCACCCGTATGTCCTCGAAAGAGGCGCTCAATAAAAGGACGATCGAGAATCTGATCAAAGCAGGAGCGCTCGATACCTTAGGCGGCACCCGCAAGCAGTTTATGAGCATCTATATCCGGATCGTGGAGCATGTAAATCAGGAGAAGAAGTATTCCATGTCCGGACAGATGAGCCTGTTCGATCTGGTCGGCGAGGAGCAGAAAAGTGAATTCCAGATCAGGCTGCCGGATATCGGTGAGTATGCGAAAGAGAATCTGCTGGCGTATGAGAAAGAAGTGCTCGGCATCTATATCAGCGGGCATCCGCTGGAGGAGTATGAGGATAAATGGAGAAAAGTGATTTCGGCAACGTCACTCGATTTTCAGCCCGATGAGGAGAGCGGACGGCCAAAAGTCCATGACGGAGCAAAAGAGATCATCGGAGGTATGATCACAGATAAAACGGTAAAATATACAAAGACAAATCAGATGATGGCGTTCATCACCGTGGAGGATCTGCTGGGAACCGTGGAAGTAGTGGTGTTTCCGAGAGATTATGAGAAAAACAGGGAATACCTCGAAACAGACAATAAAGTATTCGTCCGCGGGCGCGTGTCCGAGGAGGACGAGAAAGCAAGCAAGCTGATCTGCGAGAAAGTGATCCCGTTTGAGAAGATGAAAAAAGAATTGTGGATACAGTTCCCGGACAAAGCAGATTTTCTGGAGAACGAACAGATCGTCTATGGATATCTGGCAGATTCTGAGGGCGAGGACGAGGTTGTGATCTACTGTGCCAAAGAGAGAGCGGTCAAAAGGCTTCCGAGGAACAGGTGCATCAGGATCAATCGGCGGGTTTTGGGCAGACTGATGAATCATTTCGGGGAAAACCGCGTAAAAGTGGTTGAAAAAGCTATTGAAAACCATTTCTAAATACGGTAGAATATGTTCGGAATTGTTAAATTTTTTTCAATTAGAGATTTCGAAGTTATCTGACTTTATGGAAAGGTGGAGAAGATATGGCAGAGAATAATGGAATGGAAAAATATGCGGAAGATTATGAGGACCGCATCCGTACGATCGGGGTTCTTACAAGCGGCGGCGACGCTCCCGGAATGAATGCGGCAATCCGTGCGGTCGTCCGTACTGCTCTCTCGAAGGACCTGAAAGTACGCGGTATCCGAAGAGGCTATCACGGACTGCTCAAAGAGGAGATCATCGACTTGTCCGCCCGCGACGTATCCGATACGATCCAGCGCGGAGGAACGATCCTCCAGACAGCGCGCTGCAAATCAATGCGGACGGAGGAAGGACAGCAGAAAGCAGCTGCGATCTGCAAGAAATACGGCATCGACGGACTTGTAGTCATCGGTGGCGACGGTTCTTTCGCCGGCGCGCAGAAGCTCGCGAACCTTGGCGTGAATACGATCGGTATTCCGGGAACGATCGATCTGGATATTGCCTGCACAGACTATACGGTAGGATTCGATACAGCCGTAAATACGGCGATGGAAGCCATTGACAAAGTGCGTGATACTTCCACTTCACATGAACGCTGCAGTATCATTGAGGTTATGGGGCGTGATGCCGGATATCTTGCTCTGTGGTGCGGCATCGCCAATGGAGCCGAACGCATCCTGATGCCGGAAGAGCATGATTATGACGAGGAGGCGATCATCGCCGATATCAAAGCGTGCCAGAAGAGAGGCAAGAAGAACTATATCATCATCAATGCCGAGGGTATCGGTGATTCTATCAACATGGCAAAGAGGATCGAAGAGGCCACGGGCATGGAGACGAGAGCGACGATCCTCGGTCACATGCAGCGCGGCGGAAGTCCGACATGTAAAGACAGAGTATATGCTTCTATTATGGGAGCGATGGCCGTCGATCTTCTTGTTCAGGGGAAGACAAACCGTGTCGTTGGATACAAAGAAGGCAATTTTGTCGATTTTGATATTGAAGAGGCGCTTGCCATGAAGAAATCGATCCCCGCTTACCAGTATGAGGTGGCTAAAACACTGGCACTGTAATATAAAAGCGGCGGTTCAGCCTCAGCCGGTATGTGAATGCGGTTTTGCGGACGACGCCGGCTGAAAAGATATATATCAGAGCAGCACGGGAGAGCAGGTTATTATGGAGAACAGGAATACAGCACCGATAGGTGTGTTCGATTCCGGCGTAGGGGGACTGACGGTCGCCAGGGAGATATCCCGTCAGCTTCCGAATGAAAATATTGTATATTTCGGGGATACGGCGAGAGTTCCTTACGGAAGCAAATCGCAGAATACGATCATCCGCTTCTCGGAACAGATCATCCGTTTTCTGAAAGCAAAAGATGTCAAGGCTATCGTGATCGCCTGCAATACGGCGAGCGCGCTGGCCCTTGACGCTGTGCGGGATGAATTTGACACTCCGGTAATGGGGGTTGTCATACCGGGAGCGCGCGCCGCAGTCGGGGCAACCAGAAATCGGAAAGTAGGGGTCGTGGGAACAGACGCGACAGTCCAAAGCGGAATGTACACAAAGATCATTCATTCGATGGCGCCGGATGTCGCTGTAATCGAGAAAGCCTGCCCTCTTTTTGTCCCTCTTGTGGAGGAGGGATTTAAAGACCATGTGGTGACACAGGAGATCATAGAGTATTATCTGGAATCTATGCGGAATTCGGACATCGATGCCATGATCCTCGGGTGTACGCATTATCCCCTTCTCAGATCAAAGATCAGAGAATATATGGGAGAGAAGATACAGATCGTCAACCCCGCGTATGAAACCGCGATGGATCTGAAACGGCTCCTCCGTGAACAGGGAATGGAAAATGACGGAAAGACGGGAGAACACAGCAGGTATTCATTTTATGTGAGCGACGCGGCGGAGAAATTCCGCAGATTCGCAAACACAGTGATGCCCTTTGACGTGCCTACGACAAATGTTGTAAATATAGAAGAGTATTAGAAAATGACAAAGGAAGTATTGGTCAGTATATCGGGAAAACATATTGATATCATGAATGATCCGGCAGCGGGATACGAGACAGGCGATGATAATATCGAGGTCGTAACCCCGGCGAATTATTACTGCAAAAACGGAAAACACTACATTATCTATGAAGAAGTGCTTGAGGGAATGGCCGGGACGATCCGCAATAAGATCAAGATCACCGGAACCGACAGCGTAGAGATCATGAAGAGCGGCGCCTCCAGTTCGCATATGCTCTTCGAGAGAAACAGGAAGAATCAGACATATTACCGCACACCTTACGGACAGATGCTGATCGGAGTAAATACGAAAAATATGGAAGTCAGTGTCGATGACGACAAGATCAATGTCAATCTTGACTATGAACTCGACGTCAACCATGAACCTCTGGCTGACTGTAAGATCAAAATGAATATCATGTCCAAGAACGATCCGGATTTCACGGTGCTCAGCAGTTGAAAAAGGGGCGTTTTCGGAGTATATATCATTATATCGGAAGTGCCGGAATGACTGAAAGTGCAGCAGGCAGGTGAAATCCCGGCCGGTAAATCGCATCGTATCGTTTGGAAAGAAAAAGCTCCCTGTCCGAATATCATAGTACAGAACATTAAGTGAGAGCGGTTCTGGACTATGATATTCGGACAGGGAGCGAATATTTTATTCAAGCGGCACGATCAGGATTTATTCCGGCGAAAGAACCCTTTCTTCTTCTGCGGCTGTTCGATGGAACCGCCCCTTACGCTCTTGATGCCTGTTATGTAAATACCGCTGACTACGGCTTTTACTTCCTTCTTTACAGGGATAACTTCAAATACTTTGCCGTCACACATCAGGGTCATGATCCTCGGACCGACCTTTGCCTTTACGATCGGAACCTTTGTACGCCTCAGATATTTCGGCGTGTTTTCGAGAACAACGGCAGGGAGACCTGCTTCTTTTAACTTCATTTTCTTTTTATCAATGACGAGCATACTGACCGTCTGGGCTGCCGCCTCCATCTGTTCCTGCTGCTCGGCCTGTTTTTTTTCAGCTTTCTTTCCGAAAAAATACAGAGCAATACAGGCGGCGATCAGTACAACGAGAACAATGATCAGCACAATAGTGACCGTACTCACGATAGAATCCTCCTAAACCTTAGATTTTCTGCTTTTGCGCAAATAGTATTTTAACATTGTTTAAGATCAAGTGCAAGATAATAAGTGTATTTTAGGGTTTACTTTTCGGGGAGGATACGAGTATACTGTTATAGTAGTGTTTCCGGGGGAATCTGTCTTCAGACAGCGCTGCGGAGGGCAGATATGGAAATGCCGGGATGAAAAAGGAGTTTGATTTATGGCGGAAATGATTTGGAACGGAGTGATGACGGTCTATGACTTTATCATGGACAACATCGTTATCATTAATATCATCCTCTCACTGGTCATTGTATTCTTTCAGAGGAGATCTCCGCAGACAGTATGGACGTGGCTTCTTCTGCTTTATTTTATACCGATACTCGGATTTGTTCTCTATCTTATTATCGGACAGGATTTCCACAAGAGCCGGATGTTCAAGGCGAAAGAGATAGAAGGGGAGCTGAAATACGCTGTGCGCCGGCAGGAGGAGACAATCTACCATAAACGGCTGAGACTCGCGAATCCCGAGATGGCGCGCTTTAAAGATCTGATCCTCTATAATCTGGAAGCGGGCGAGGCTGTCCTTACGGACAATAACGATATCAGGATATACACGGACGGCAAGGCCAAGTTCCGCGCGCTCATAGAGGAGATGCGACAGGCAAAGCGATATATCCATATGCAGTATTATATCATCAGGAATGATGAACTCTGGCAGGAGATAGAGAAAGTCCTGATCGAGAAATCAAGGGAGGGCGTGGAGGTCCGCGTTCTGTTTGACAGCATGGGATGCCGGACGATGAAGCGCAAGGACTGGGAACGTTTGGAAAGTGAAGGTATCCGGGTGGCTGAATTTTTTCCGGCTTTGCTGGGAAAGCTGCAGCTTCGCGTGAACTACCGCAATCACAGGAAGATTGTCGTCATAGACGGGAAGACCGGATTTGTAGGCGGTTTCAATGTAGGACGGGAATATCTGGGGCGGGACGAGAAGTTCGGCTACTGGCGTGACACGCATCTGTGTATCGAAGGCTCTGCCGTAACATCTCTCGCAGTCCGGTTTGTGCTCGACTGGAATTATGCGGCAAAGGAGAATCTGTTCCTTGAAGATACACTGTTTGAGATCCCACAGTATACAAGATACGGCAGAGATCCGGTGCAGATCATATCGAGCGGCCCGGATTCCCAGATTAAGACGATCCACGATAATTATCTGCGCCTGATCCACAGCGCGAAAGACCATGTATACATTCAGACGCCGTATTTTATACCGGATGATTCCATTCTAGACGCGCTCAAGATCGCGAGCCGGTCAGGCATAGATGTGCGTATAATGGTACCCTGCAAGCCGGATCATCCGTTTGTCTACTGGGCGACATACTCCTATGTGGGGGATCTGGTCGCGGCAGGAGCAAAATGCTATGTATATAATAACGGATTCCTGCATGCAAAGACTGTGTGCGTAGACGGACTGGTTGCGTGTGTGGGAACAGCCAATATGGATATCAGAAGTTTCGGGCTTAACTTTGAAGTGAATGCGGTTATTTACAGCGAGAGGACTGTTCAGAGCATGGAACGGGCATTCGAGAATGATATGACGCAGTGTACGCATGTGACAAGAAAGGTCTATGATGAACGAAGCCTTGTCATCAAGGCGAAAGAACAGTTTTCCAGACTTTTGTCGCCGCTGCTGTAAAACTGAGAATGTGAGAAGGTTCCGGACAGATTGTTAATGCGGGAATAAAAAGGGGAAAGAGGTAACGAAAATGAAAAAGAAGATTGTAAGCGTAGTGCTGGCCGGTGTGCTTATGGGAGTTTTAGCGGGGTGCAGCGGAGAGCTGTCAAACGATTATGTGACAGTGACACAGTATAAAGGACTGAGAGTGCCTCAGCCGACGCCGGCGGAGGAAGTGACGGACGATCAGGTCGAGCAGGTGATCGAGAGCAGCCTTTCGGCATCTTCCACACAGGAAGAGGTCACGGACCGGTCCGCGCGGGAAGGCGATGTGGTAAACATTGATTATACAGGTTATATAGACGGAGAAGCATTTGACGGAGGTTCTGCGGAGGGAGCGGATCTGGAGCTGGGAAGCGGGTCTTTTATCGGAGCGACGGATGATTACGCCGGATTTGAAGAGCAGATCGAGGGTCATAGTGCCGGTGACGAATTTGACATTACGGTTCAGTTCCCGGATCCATATGATGTGAATCCCGATATGTCGGGAACCGTGGCGGATTTCCATATTGTCCTCAATTCCGTATCCGAAGTGATCACACCGGAACTGACGGACGAATGGGTGCAGGAGTACAGTGAAGAGTCTGAGACAGTGGATGAGTACAGGGAAGAAATTCGGACCATGATCGAGGACAGTCTGCAGGCTTCCGTGGAGTCGGAACTGGAGAGCTCCGTGCAGAGCGCCCTGATGGATAATGTCGAGATAAAGGCGTATCCGGAGGACAGGGTAGAGGAGCTGACGCAGCAGATGACAGATTATTATACACAGATCGCCTCTCTGTACGGTGTTGAGCTGGGCGATTTTGCCGAGTCATATCTGCAGATGAGCGAGGATGATCTCAACGCTCAGATCGATGAGTCCGTGCGTCAGAGTGTGGCAATGGAAGAAGCGATGAAGCTTATCGCTGAGAAAGAGCGTCTCGAACCATCAGATGAAGAATATGAAGAAGCAATCGCGGAATATGCGGAACTGGCCGGATATGACGATGTGGAGGAGTATGCCGGGCAGGTGGGGGAAGATGAACTGAAATTGTCTGTCATGCGTGATAAAGTGACAGATTATCTGGTGGACAAGTGTATACAGGTGGAGCAGAGTGATGATTCAGAGTAGGAGGCAGGACTATGAAACTGGAAAATCAGAGACTGTGTGTGGAAATTTCGGAAATGGGAGCCGAAGTGACCAGAATTTATGATAAGAAAAACAGGGCGGAACTGCTGTGGGAGGCGGATCCCGCATACTGGAAACGGCATTCTCCCGTGCTTTTTCCGAACGTAGGGAAGACGTACCGCAATGTTGTCCTTATTAACGGCACATATTATCCGACGTCACAGCACGGATTTGCCAGAGACAGCAGCTTTAAGTGCGTCTGCAAAAAAGATGATTCCGCTTCTTTTCTTCTTGTATCAAGTGATGAGACGAAAGAAGTATACCCGTTTGATTTTGAGCTTACTATTACATATGTATTGCGTGAAAACCGTCTCCGCGTAGAATGGGAAGTGTGCAATACGGGAGACGATGATATGTATTTTACGATCGGCGGACATCCGGCTTTCCGTTTCGCGGGATCGGAAGAGGAAAAAGAGGATTACATTTTGAAGTTTCCGGGAAAAGAAAGACTCAGCTATATCCTGATCGATCCGGACGAGGCGGCTGCGGATTCGGGGAAACCGCACATGCTGGATTTGCAGGACGGATGCTGCCCGGTTACGGAAGAGATGTTTGAGAATGACGCGCTGATCTTTGACGGCGGCCAGATTGAAGAAGTGTGGCTCTGCCACAAGGACGGCGCTCCATATGTGGGGATGATATGCGGAGGATTCCCGAATTTCGGCATCTGGTCTGTGAAAGGCGCTCCGTTTGTCTGTCTGGAACCATGGATGGGCAGGGTCGATGACATAGGATTTGATAAGGAACTCTCGCAAAAGCCGAATGTAAATAAAGTGACTCCGGGAGAAAACTTCTGTAAAGATTATACGATAGTGGCAGGAGCGTGATCCCGTGAACTGAGATAAGCCGCGGATATCGCCGATGTATTTCGGGTATATCCGCGGCTTATCCTGCTTTACGGCTAAAAACTCATGCCATGAGGAAATTCAGGGATCCGGGCGGGTTGTCGGTCCCTTTTTCTACGAGAGACACAAGGCCCGCGATAGTCTCTTCGATTTCTTCGTGGGATGACGGTACAATGGTGTTATCCATTTTTACGGTCAGTATGATCAGAACAATCTCCGCAAGAACTTCCGGTCTGTCGAAACGGATCTCTCCGGCATCGATTCCCTGCTGCACGATCTCCGCGAGCACAGGTTTAAACTCACTGATCAGATGGCTCATATATTTCTGGTGGAGCAGAGCTTTTTCGGGAGCGCCCACACTGCTCTCCTGCCCTGATCTCAGATATTCGGCAGAGGCATTACGGCATGCCTGAAAGATCATGGACATGCGTGTGAAAGGCGGGATATCTGTCTGGGCTGAAAGGATTTTTGCGGTTGTCAGGGGTTTCTCATAATTCCGTTCTATCAGCGCTTCGAGAATGGCGTCTTTGGACGGAAAATAATAGTAAATGCTGCCTTTACCGATTCCGGCTGTCTGCGCGATCTCACTCACGGAAATTGTCTGCAGATTTCTGTTTTCCAGAAGCTTTTGTAAAGAATCGAGTATAAGATCATATTTGTTCTTCTGAGCTTCCATGCTCATCCGCCTTTCTGTTATGGTGGACCGGCGGTCGGCCGGTATAAAGCCGTGCTCTCCGGACAGCGCCGGATGGGTAATTTCAATTCAGTATAGCACATCATCCGCAAAAGAACCAGCAAGAAAAATACACAAAAAATGGTTGAAAACAGGTAAGATTTTGATGGGGGCGCATGTTGACCGCCAGACGGAAAAATGATAATCTAACAGAGAAGAGAATACGACCGTTGGTCGAAAAATGACATAACCGGTCGAAAAGGAGGATATTATGACCTACGCAGACATGTTTTCAAAGGTAAAGGGGATGTTGATGGGCGCGGATGTAAGCGACATCCACGAACATCTGGCATATCAGTTCAACATCACCGGTGAAGCGGAAGGTATTTTTTATGCCGAGGTGAAAGACGGGCAGCTCTATGTGGAGCCCTACGAGTATTTCGACCGCGACGCGATGTTTACCTGTACGGCGGAGACATTATTTAAGATCGCCGACGGGAAGACAGATCCGATCCTTGCGGTGACGCTTGGAAAACTCAAGGTCGAAGGCAATATCGACAAGGCTCTGAAACTGAAAGATCTGATCAACAGCAAGCGGAATAAAAGCAGGTGATATAAATGGGAAAACTGTTAAAAGGAGCAGCGGCTGTCATAGGTCTGCTGGCCGCGGCGGAAGCCGGCGGAACGGCGTATTTTTACAGGAGGACCATGAAACGGTACAATGCGAAGACTGAGCGTACCATGAAGATGTCGGGCGTTGACTGGGAACAGTATCTGCCTTTTATGCACGAGCGGCATGAATGGCTGATGGAACAGCCCCACGAGGATGTGCGGATCACTTCCCATGACGGTCTGAAACTGCACGGTACATATTTTGAGGGCGATGGCGGAAATAAGGCGGTGATCTGTTTTCACGGGTATACGAGTCAGGGAACAAATGATTACGGCAGCCTTTCCTATTACTACCTCAACCATGGCTTCCGGATGCTGCTCATAGATGAGCGCGCCCATGGCGAGAGCGAGGGGACTTATATCGGTTTCGGCACGATGGACCGTCTCGACGGCATGGAGTGGATCAAATGGATGACCGATAAGATCGGCGATGACGCGCAGATCCTGCTCCACGGCAATTCCATGGGCGGAGCGACGGTCTGTATGATGAGCGGCCTGAAACTTCCGGCTCAGGTAAAGGGAATCGTATCAGACTGCGCGTTTACATCAGCAAAGGACGTATTTACACATGTACTGCACAGCATGTATCATCTGCCTGCGTTTCCCATGATCCGGATCGCGGATAAATTGAACAAGAGAAACGCCGGATACGGACTGGACGAGTGCAACGCGGCAAGGGAAGTGAGGAAAGCGGAAGTGCCTTTCCTGTTTATCCACGGAGCACAGGACATTTTTGTTCCCTGCCGGATGTGCGATGAAATATATAAGAACTGCGCTTCACCGAAAACGAAACTGATCGTCAAAGACGCGGGCCACGGCGAGAGCTATTATAAAGACACAGAAGCCTATGAGGGAGCCCTGGATTCATTTATCGGAGGAATAATGAAATGATGAGGACAAGAAAAGGACACAAAGTGTATCCGCTTACCGTAGCACAGAAATTTCATCTCTTTTATGCGCCCTACTGTCCGAGTATGGCGGTCCTGAATATCGGTACAAGCCTGACCATTGAAGTGGAGCTGGACTGGGATCAGCTGAAAAAATCGATCAACGAGGCATATGCGAGAAGCGAGGGAATGCGCATCCGTTTCGCGAAAGACAAAGAGGGAACGTGGTATCAGTATATAGCGGATCCCGAGGAACAGGATATCGAGTTTGTTGATTTTTCAGGCAAGACGATGGAAGAGGCTGAGGCCGAAATGCAGAAGTGGACGACTGTCCCGTTCAAAATGGAAGATTCACAGATGTCCCGTGTGGTCATGATCAAGATGCCGGATGGATTTAACGGAGTGTATTTCCTCGGACAGCATATGACTGTAGACGCGCAGTCACTGATCTGCTTCCTGAAAGACATTATCGAGCTCTACTGTAATGCAAAATACGAGGGAGTTCCGTATCCGAAAGATATGTGTTCCTATATCGGACAACTGGAAAAAGATCTTGCCTATGAGGCAGGAAGTAAGGCACGGCAGAGAGATATTGCTTTCTTCCGGAAAGAGATCGAGAAAGGCGAGCCGGTCTATAACGGCATCCACGGTACAGATAAGCTGGAAGCCGCACGGAAAATGTTCAAAAATCCTGAGCTCCGGACCGCGATCAACGCGTCGGATGATACGAAATCGGCGCTTGACATCTTCCATCTGGAGGAAGAGCCTACAAAGCGGCTGATGGATTTCTGCGAGAAATACCATGTATCGCTTGCGTGCCTGATCCTCATGGGACTCCGCACCTACTATCAGAAGATGAACGGTTTTGAGGATGTATCTATTAACAATGCCATCGCAAGACGCGCGACTCTGAAAGAAAAAAAATCAGGCGGGACAAGGATCCATTCGTTCCCGATCCGAACAGTCTTTTCCGAGGATATGAAGTTTATCGACGGCGTATATGCGATCCGCGACAAACAGAACGAAATATTCCGTCATGCGAATTATGATCCTACGGCGTACTTCGCGTATCGGTCGAAACTGTATCCGCAGCCGAACCCGGGTCTTACCTATGAGCCGATCTCGCTGACTTATCAGCCGCTTACCCTGAAAGAGAAAGGGCTGGATCAGTTGGGAGGCATCCGTTACAAGACGAAATGGTATCCGAACGGAGACTGTCCGCAGGGCGTATATCTGACAGTCATGCACCGCCCGGATGACAATGGTCTGGACTTTAACTTTGAGCATCAGGTCAAGGCGTATTCGAGAGAAGAACTGGAGTACCTGTACTACTATCTGTGCAAGATCATGTTCAAAGGCGCGGAGAATCCGGATCTTACGATCGGTGAGATCATCAGGCTGGTATGATGCCGGGGCGCTGCGCGTATAGCGCCGAACCGATACGGAGTACAGATGCGGAAGCGCGCGGCACGGAGGAATCCGCAGGGCATCATAATTGAGGGCTTTTGCCCCGGCATTATTAATATAATAAAGGAGAACGATCATGTTTGAAAGATTAGTCAAAATTATCTGTAATTATGTTGAAGTAGAGCCGGAAAACATTCATCCGGAGTCACGTTTTATGGAGGATCTCGGATTTACCTCCTTCGACTTTATGAGTATGCTGGGGGAGATCGAGGACGAGTTCGATGTGGAAGCAGAGCAGTCTGAAGTGGTAAATATCCGTACAGTACAGGAAGCTGTCGATTACCTTGAGACATTGATATAGCAGTCGGAAACTAATAGTTTGATATATATCATACAGACCTGCGGACAGCGCGGGCAGACGAATGTATGAGAAAGGAATACAGTTATGCTTTGCAGCACAGTGCGCCAGATTCTGGTCAATACAGAGAAAAAATACGGACCGGAGGATGCGGTACGCTATAAGATCAGTAAAAATGAGATAGAATCGAAAACATATACACAGCTCAAAGAGGACAGTGAGAGCTTTTCCAATGTACTGAAAAACCTTGGAGAGCAGGGGAAACATATTTCTGTGATCGGCATGACGACATATGAATGGCTGGTGGCGTATCTTGGTACAGTCAACAGCGGAAGCGTGGTCGTGCCGCTTGACGTCAACCTTCCCGCAGAGGATGTATGCGACCTGATCGCGAGATCGGATTCGACGGTGCTTGTATATGATGAAGTAAGAAAAGATGTGGCGGCTGTCGCGAAAGAACGCTGCCCGCAGCTTAAGACTGTGATCTCCATGCAGCAGAAAGAAAATGACAATCATGCGCTTTCGTTCCGGAGACTGCTGGAAGAAAACAGGGGAAGTTTTGAGTATGCCCCCGATCCGGACCGGCTCTGCACGATCATGTTTACGTCCGGTACAACGGGAAAGAGCAAAGGCGTTATGCTGACACACAGAAATGTAGCGGAGAACGCCACCTGCCTGGATATGAAGATACCGGAGCGTACCGTGGTCATGACAGTGCTGCCGATCCATCACGCGTACTGTCTGAGCATGGATATTCTGAAGGGCATATCGCTGGGCACGGTGATCTGTATCAATGACTCTCTGATGCGGGTGGCGAAGAACATTAAACTGTTCAAACCGGAGATGATCCTGATGGTTCCGCTGATGATCGAGACAATGGCGAAGAAACTGGAGGAGGCTTCGCTGCTTCCGGCCAAGATCGTAAAGAGTCAGGTGTTCGGAAAACAGTTCTGTACGATCTGCAGCGGCGGCGCATATCTTGACCCGAAATATATCGACCTGTTCAAAAAATATGACATCGTCATCCAGCAGGGCTACGGCATGACCGAGTGCGCTCCTGTCATCAGCGTCAACCAGAGCTGGAATATCCGTTCCGATTCCGTCGGGCAGCTCCTGCCAAACTGTGAGGCGAAGACCGTGGACGGCGAACTCTGGGTGAAGGGCAGCAGCGTGATGCAGGGCTATTACAAGATGCCGGAAGAGACGGCGGAGACTCTGGAGGACGGCTGGCTTAAGACAGGGGACCTTGGATATGTGGACGAGGACGGATTTGTCTATCTGACAGGACGCAAGAAGAACCTGATCATCACAAAGAACGGTGAGAACGTGTCGCCGGAGGAACTGGAGAACGCGCTGAGCGCAAACCGGCTTGTGGGCGAAATACTTGTCCGCGAGAAAGACGGCGTGATCGAAGCGGAGATTTATCCGGATCAGGATTATGTGAAGAAGAAACGTATCAAAGATGTGAGGGCAAAACTTCAGGAGATCATCGACGAGTATAATAAGACGGCGGCTCCCCAGAAGAGGATCTACAGCCTGATCGTCAGAGATAAAGAGTTTGAGAAGACAACTACGAGAAAGATCAAGAGATTTTAAAAAATGTCCCTGTCGGGAAGAGGAGAAGCTCTGCCGGCAGGGGCATGGATTATATTAGTTCTTATTCATCATGATACGGCACCTTTTTTTTGTAACATGCTATCCCGTATTTCACTGAAGCTGAGACAGAAAGGCAGAGTTACAGAACTATGAAACACTTAAAAATAGGAAATACAGAACTTGAAAACCGATATATACTGGGACCCATGGCAGGCGTGACCGACCTGCCATTTCGTCTGCTCTGCCGGGAGCAGGGGGCGGGGCTTCTCTGTATGGAGATGGTGAGCGCGAAAGCGATCTATTACAATAACAGAAATACCGAGAGCCTGCTGGAGATCCATCCGGATGAGCGCCCGGTGTCCCTGCAGCTGTTTGGTTCCGATCCGAAGATCATGAGCGAGATGGCGAAACGGATCGAGGAGAGACCTTTTGCCATTCTTGACGTCAATATGGGCTGTCCGGTGCCGAAGGTTGTCAAAAACGGCGAGGGCTCCGCGCTTATGAAGAACCCGAAGCTGGTCTACGAGATTGTCAGTGCCCTTGTTAAGGCAATCGACAAGCCGGTGACGGTGAAGATCAGAAAAGGCTTTGACGACGACCACGTAAATGCGGTGGAGATCGCGAAGATCATCGAGGAGGCGGGAGCGGCGGCCGTGGCGGTGCACGGGCGCACGAGAGAACAGTACTACAGCGGAAAGGCAGACTGGGATATTATCCGCAAGGTAAAGGAAGCCGTGACTATTCCCGTTATAGGCAACGGGGACGTGACGTCGCCTCAGAAAGCGGACGAGCTGGTCCGGCAGACCGGGTGCGACGGGATCATGATCGCAAGAGGCGCGCAGGGCAATCCATGGATCTTCTCGGAGATGATACACTGGGAGGAGACCGGGGAACTTCCGCCCCGTCCGGATAAGGATGAAATCAGAAAAATGATGCTCAGACATGCCCGTCTGCAGCTTGAATATAAGGGTGAATTTTCAGGCATCCGGGAGATGAGAAAACACGCGGCATGGTACACGAAAGGTCTCAAAGGAGCGGCGCGCCTGAGAGAAAAAGTGAACGCGGCAGAGAGCCTTGAAGAACTGGAAAATCTCTTGACATCATTATAGAGTTTGGTTATAATATTGAAATTGCGAAATAGACTTAAATGACAGCATTACAGGGCATGAATCCCTGTGTAATGAACATCAGCAAATAGAAAGAAAACCAGAGAAAGGAAGCGTAACCAATGGCAGAGGGAAAGAAAAGATTGCTTACTTATGCCGGATTAAAGGCACTTGAGGATGAACTTGAAGATCTTAAGGTGGTAAAGAGAAAAGAAGTCGCAGCCAAGATCAAAGAGGCCAGAGAACAGGGAGATCTCTCCGAGAACGCAGAGTATGACGCGGCGAAGGACGAGCAGAGAGATATCGAAGCCCGTATCGAGGAGCTTGAAGGAATCCTGAAGAATGCAGAGGTAGTCGTTGAGGACGAAGTTGACTTTGACAAGATCAATGTGGGATGTACGGTAAAAGTATATGACGTCACATACGATGAGGAGATGGAGTTCAAGATCGTAGGCTCCACAGAGGCGAACAGTCTGGAGGGAAAGATCTCCAATGAATCTCCGGTGGGACAGGCACTGATGGGCAGGAAAATCGGAGAGACAGTTACCGTAGAGACACAGGCGGGCGACATCGAGTACAAAGTACTTGAGATCAGCCGTTCAAAGTAAAGATATGACACGACACAGACCTCTTATTTTTAAGGGGTCTGAATTCGCGTGTATGGGGTATAAGAAACACCGCGGAGGTGTACCGCCGGCAGACCGTGAAATGACGGCGGGAGTAATGAAAGGAGAAAATACAGTGGCACAGCAGCAGAAAAACGGACAGGAGCAGGATCTGAATCAGTTGAGGAAGGTGCGCCGCGAGAAACTT
This sequence comes from uncultured Mediterraneibacter sp., assembly GCA_964548625.1. GTDB lineage: Bacteria > Bacillota > Clostridia > Lachnospirales > Lachnospiraceae > Mediterraneibacter. The sequence goes on along the minus strand of CAZJRY010000025.1, from coordinate 4,279 downwards.
GCGGAGCTGCAGCAGAACGGTAAAGACCCGTTTGTGATTACAAAATATGACCAGACACATCACAGTCAGGAGATCAAAGACGACTTTGACGGGCTGGAAGGAAAGCAGGTATCCGTCGCAGGACGCATGATGTCGAAGCGTGTGATGGGAAAAGCGTCTTTCTGCAATGTGCAGGATCTGAAAGGCAGCATCCAGTCCTATGTGGCAAGGGACAGTGTAGGAGAGGAGAATTATAAGGAGTTCAAAAAGCTTGATGTCGGGGATGTGATCGGCATAGAGGGCGAAGTATTTAAGACGAAGACAGGAGAGATGTCCATCCATGCATCTCATGTGACACTGCTCTCCAAGAGTCTCCAGATCCTTCCGGAGAAGTTCCACGGACTGACAAATACAGATACACGTTACCGTCAGAGATATGTGGATCTGATCATGAATCCGGAAGTAAAGGATACATTTATCAAACGGTCAAGGATCATCAGCGCGATCCGTAAATATCTGGACGGGCAGGGATTCATGGAGGTAGAGACACCGATGCTCGTGGCAAATGCCGGAGGCGCTGCCGCAAGACCGTTTGAGACACATTTTAATGCTCTGAACGAAGACCTGAAGCTTCGTATTTCACTTGAGCTCTACCTGAAGAGACTGATCGTGGGAGGTCTTGAGAAAGTATACGAGATCGGACGGGTATTCAGAAACGAGGGACTTGACACAAGACACAATCCGGAATTCACCCTGATGGAGCTCTATCAGGCATATACAGATTACAACGGAATGATGGATCTGACAGAGAACCTGTATCGCCATGTGGCACAGGAAGTACTTGGAACGACAAAGATTGTCTACAACGGTATCGAGATGGATCTCGGAAAACCGTTCGAGCGTATTACTATGGTTGACGCTGTAAAGAAATATGCAGGCGTGGACTGGAATGAAGTAGAGACTCTGGAGCAGGCAAGAGAGCTTGCGAAAGAGCACAACATTGAGTTTGAAGAGAGACATAAGAAGGGGGATATCCTGAACCTGTTCTTCGAGGAATATGTAGAGGAGCATCTGGTACAGCCGACATTTGTTATGGATCACCCGATTGAGATCTCACCGCTGACCAAGAAGAAACCGGAGAATCCGGACTATGTAGAGCGTTTCGAGTTCTTCATGAACGGCTGGGAGATGGCCAACGCTTACTCCGAGCTGAACGATCCTATCGATCAGAGAGAGCGTTTTGCACAGCAGGATGCTAATGCGGCGGCAGGAGATGACGAAGCAGAACACACAGATGAGGATTTCCTCAATGCGCTGGAGATCGGTATGCCGCCGACAGGCGGTATCGGATTCGGGATTGACAGAATGTGTATGCTGCTTACGAACAGCGCGGCAATAAGGGACGTGCTGCTGTTCCCGACAATGAAGAGTCTGGATAAATAATAAGGCTGTAAAAGCCCGAAAATAAAGGAAAGTTGAGGTTTGGGCTGCTAAATAAATTGCAGTTTTACCTCAACTTTACCTCAATTCAATACGTTTTGATAGATTAAACACTCAATTCCTTAATTGGTATCGGGTGTTTTTTTGATAGCAGAATTTTTTACGCTTTCCAGAGTATTTCCGAAATCGATCCCCATCTTATAGATACTATAATAAATTTGACTTTCCCATTTTTCAGAAGCAGATACCGTATTGAAATATACCTGATCTATTTCGTGATATTTGGCACTGTCTTTAGGGAGGGAGTTACTCTCGTTTTCTAAACACTCTAAATCAGAAATGCACTGATTTATTTTCTTTAACGCCCATAACATCTGTTCAAAAGAAAAATCTATTTCAGAAAAGTATTCGGAAGATATAAGCGCATTAAGAAAGTCATTTTTACGCCTTAAGATTGTGACAAGACTTTTTTCTGTAAGGCCTGTTTTTTCGCATATAAATTTATTATCGTAGTTTCTATATTCGTATTCTCCAAAAAGATAGCTGATACTGCAATCAAATTCTTCGCACAGAGAAGTAAGCTGTGCCAGGCTAATGGCATTAAATGATTTGGTATCGCCGTTTTCAATTTTTGATAAAGTATTTCTGCCAATACACGGCTTCCCTTTTTCACGGATATTTTCTAATAACTTTTCTTGTGACAAATTTAATTTTTCACGTTCTGAGCGAATCCTATTTCCAATTTGACCATAATTGTATTCCATTATAAACAAAACCTCGTAAAATAAAAAATAATTGTCTGCGTTCGTTTACTGACAAATACATTTTATCACTATACAATAATATTGTAAACAATAAAGATAGTCATTATTCAGAAAGGATTTTTACTATGAGAGCGTTAATAAAAAATACTGACATTGAGCAAAAAACAGGAACATTGGAGCAGGCAGGCTTGAGATATGGTTTTGGTCGCAACAGAATGAGAACTATTGCAGAGGACGCAGGCGCAGTTATTAAAATCGGGAAATCTGTCAGAGTTAATTTTACAATTCTTGATAAATATATGGACAGTCTTTCGGGGGAATAATGAGCGAACTTTTCAACGAGATAAAAGAAAACCTTACCATGCAGCAGGTAGCGGAACATTTTGGTTACAAGGCGAACAGATCGGGATTTATTCTCTCACCGTTTGGAAACGAGAAAACTCCGTCATGCAAGCTGTACCGCAACTCATACTACGATTTCTCAACTGCTGCCGGGGGAGACTTAATACAATTTACTGCTGCCATTAACGGCTCTAATAATTGGCAAGCGTGCCAGTACCTAATAGAAGCCTTTTCCCTGCCTTATTCCTTATCAGGTAATACAGATAACCGGGAGCAAATACGCCGCCGGGAGCAGGAGAAGCAGAAGCAGCAGGAGAAGGAACGGCGGTTCATGGAGGCATGGCGGGCAGAAGTGGACAGGCTAAAGACATGGGAGAACATTTATCAGCGGGCCATTGAAGAAAAGATATTCCCGCCCCTGTCCGATCTGCAGGCGTTCACGGTCAGTGAATTGCAGAAGGTGTCTTATAAGCTGGATATGCTTTGCATATATGGCGACAGGCGGGAGCAGGAAGAAATTTTGACGGAAAGCGGGTGGACATTATAAAGCGCAGGGTATCGAATGACCTAATAGAGAAAGTGGCTAAATTGCAGCCGGAACAATACGAATTGAGCGACAAAGGAAACGCCCGCCTTTTCGCTGATATGTACCGGGAGTGTTTGCGGTATAACTCAACAGCCAGAGAATGGTTTTATTACAATGGACAGAGGTGGCAGCAGGATTCAGGGGGAATGATTGCGGAAAATAAAGCGAAAGAGTTATCGGACATTCTATGCGCTTATGTGAACCGGATTGAAGATGAAGCAGTCAGAACAGGCTATATGAAGCATATAGCGAAGCTGGGGAGCCGCCGGGTGCGTAAAACTATGATAGACGATAGCAGGGACTTGAATTTCATTACAAATGCCGATATGGACAAGGACTTGTATTTGCTTAACTGTCAAAATGGTGTTCTGGATTTGAGAACGTTTGAATTTAAGCCCCACTCCCCGGATTTTCTTATGGCGAAAATGGCACAGGTGACATATAATCCTGCTGCCGATAGAGCAGAATGGGAGAAATTCATCAATGCAGTTTTGCAGGATAATAAGCCGAAAATACGCTATGTGCAAAAATTGTTCGGATATTCATTGACAGGTGGAACAAATGAGGAATGCTGTTATCTGTTTTATGGGGCCAGTACCAGAAACGGGAAAAGTACCGCCGTGGAAACTTATGCCTATATGCTGGGGAATACAGACGGTTATGCCTTAAATATGAGGCCGGAGACGCTTGCACAAAAGCAGAATACAGACAGCCGACAGGCGTCCGGGGATATTGCGAGGCTGGACGGGTGCCGCTTCTTAAATGCCAGCGAGCCGCCGAAAAGAATGATTTTTGACGTGGCTTTGCTTAAAACCTTATTGGGGCGTGACAGCATAACAGCCAGACATTTACATCAATCAGAATTTCAATTTGTGCCAGTATTTAAGCTGTTTATCAACACGAATTATTTACCCCTGATAACGGATGATACTCTATTTACTTCCGGGCGGCTGAATGTGATTACTTTTGACAGACATTTCAAGCCAGAGGAGCAGGACAAAGGTTTGAAAGACAGGTTGAAAGAGCCAGATAATTTAAGCGGTCTGCTGAACTGGTGTATTGAAGGTTTGAAAGCGTATTATGCAGAAGGAGCGATACCGCCGGAGTGCGTGACTGCTGCCACGGCTGAATATAGGGCAAACAGTGACAAGATAGGGAATTTTATTTC
>CAZJRY010000024.1:0-23280 GCA_964548625.1 uncultured Mediterraneibacter sp. | reverse complement strand
AGTCGGAGACGGCAAAGGAATATCTGAGGAAAAAAGAAGAATTAAAGACGTATGACATCAATATGTTCCTTCTGGAAGAGGAACGTTTAAGGGAGCGCATCAGAGACCTGGAGGAAAAGTATGCGTCCGCATTCTCTGAGATGGAAGAGGCAAACGAGCGCCATGCCGAGATGAAGGCGGAATATGAGTCCATCGAGGAAGAAGTCGAGGAGATCGATCTTGCCATCGAGACTGCGAAAAATCAGCTCAATGAGACGAATCTGCTCAGGAAGCAGCTTGAAGGGCAGATCAACGTCCTGAAAGAGCAGATCAACACTGTGCGGATGAACGACGAGCATTACGGGAACCGTGCGGACACGATCCGTCTGGAGATTGATACAAGACAGGAACAGAAAGACGCGCTTGCTTCTGAGAAGGCAGAAGTCCGGGAAAAGCTGAACAGCGCGCTTATACAGGACCGCAATGCGAAAGAAAGCCTGATTGATGTACAAAGCCGGATCGCGGAACACACGGCCCGGATCGAGGAGAAGAAACAGGAGATCATGGATCTTCTCGGAAACAGAGCTTCGACGCAGGCCAAAATCCAGCACTATGATACCACAAGGAATCAGATCGCAGTCAGAAGGACCGAACTTGCGCGCAGTATCCTTGATGTATCGGAAGAGGGAAAAAGTCTTGCGGACCGGCTCGGGGAGTATGAAGAAGAACTGGGAAAGGTACAGGAGACGATCCGGGGATATAATGACCGGCTCAGGGATAATGAGCAGAAGATCGAGCGCTTTCAGGAAGAACTGAGCGAAAAGCAGGAAAAACTGCGGATCGGGCAGACTGCCTATCACAGAGAGTCCTCCCGTCTGGAATCTTTGAAAAACATCACTGAACGTTATGACGGTTACGGAAACAGTATCCGGAAAGTTATGGCGAATAAGGACCGGGAAAAAGGACTGATCGGAGTAGTAGCCGATATTATCAAGGTAGACAAAGAATATGAAATCGCTATTGAGACGGCTCTGGGAGGCAATATTCAAAATATCGTTACCGATAATGAAGAGACCGCGAAACGGATGATCGCGTTTCTGAAAAAAAATAAATTCGGGCGCGCCACTTTTCTGCCGCTTACAAGTATGCGCGGAAACGGCGGCATTCGGATGCCGGAGGCGCTGAAAGAACCGGGCGTGATCGGTCCGGCGAACAATCTCGTTCAGGTAGAAAAGCGTTTTACAGGTCTCGCGGACCAGCTCCTCGGACGGACGATCGTAGTGCATACCATTGACGACGGAATAGCCATTGCGAGAAAATACCGGCAGTCGCTGCGGCTGGTCACTCTCGAGGGTGAACTGATCAATCCGGGCGGTTCCATGACCGGAGGCGCTTTCAAGAATTCCGGCAATCTTTTAAGCCGCAGGCGCGAGATCGAGGAGTTTGAGAAGACAGTCGCTATGCTGAAGAATGACATGGACGCGATGGAGAAGCAGGTAAGTGATGTGAAAGCGGCGAGGGCATCGTGTTATAATACCGTCGATGAGATACAGAAAGAGCTGAGGAGGGCTTCGGTACTTGAAAATACCGAGAAGATGAACGTGGAGCAGACGCAGGTCCGTCAGCGTGAGGCGCAGGAGCGTCTCGAGCGGTTCCGGAAGGAACGGTCAGATCTGGAAAAACAGCTCGCGGTGATCGCGGAAAACGAAGAGTCTATCCAGATGGAGCTGGAAACATCCCGGAGTCTGGAGCAGAAATTAAATACCGAGATCAATACGCTCCGGAAGAATCTGGAAAACGAGAAAGAAGAGGAGAGCGCCAGACTGCAGGATTCAGAGAAAGTACATCTTGCTCTGGCGGGATTCGAACAGCAGAATGCTTTCATTGAAGAGAACATCACACGTATCAATGATGAGATAGAAAAGTTTGAGGCGGAGCTGCAAGAACTTGATCGGAATAAGGACAATGCTTCTGCGGAGATCCGGGAGAAGGAAGATAAGATCAGTGAACTGCGGCAGACAATCGAGGATTCGAAAGATATCTATATTGAGATTGAGAGAGAAATCGGGGAACAGACAAGGAAAAAGGAGGAGATGAATCAGAAGCACAAGGATTTCCTGAAGATGCGGGAAGAACTCTCAAAGCACATCGCGGCTCTCGACAAGGAGTGTTTCCGCCTGAACAGCCAGAAGGAATCCTATGAAGCCTCCTCAGAGAAACAGATGAACTATATGTGGGAGGAATATGAGATCACCTACAATCATGCCATGGAGCTCAGAAATCCGAACCTTACCGATCTTGGGCTTATGAAACGTCAGATCCAGACGCTGAAAAATGAAATACGGCATCTGGGAACCGTAAATGTCAATGCGATCGAAGATTACAAAAATGTATCAGAACGGTATGAATTCCTGAAAGGTCAGCATGATGATCTTGTGGAAGCGGAGGCAACACTTGTCCGGATCATTGACGAACTGGATACAGCCATGAGAAAACAGTTCAGTGAGCAGTTCGGGCGGATCGCCGAAGAATTTAACATTGTATTTCGCGAGCTCTTCGGCGGCGGAAAGGGGACGCTGGAGCTGATGGAAGACGAGGATATCCTTGAGGCCGGGATCCGCATTATCGCGCAGCCGCCGGGTAAAAAGCTTCAAAATATGATGCAGCTGTCAGGAGGAGAAAAAGCGTTGACGGCGATATCGCTGCTCTTTGCCATTCAGAACCTGAAGCCGTCTCCTTTCTGTCTTCTGGACGAGATCGAAGCGGCGCTGGATGATAACAATGTGACCAGATTCGCCCGCTATCTTCATAAGCTGACAAAGTACACGCAGTTTATCGTTATCACGCACCGCCGGGGCACAATGTCGGCGGCGGACCGGCTCTATGGCATCACAATGCAGGAGAAAGGCGTATCCACACTTGTTTCCGTGGATCTCTTGGAAAACGAGTTAGTATCCTGAAAAGCGGAGGGAAATAAAATGGAAGAAAAGAAAGGTTTTTTTAGGCGTCTGGTATCAGGGCTTACGAAGACAAGAGACAATATCGTATCCGGTATGGACAGCATTTTTCACGGGTTTTCGAAGATCGACGATGACTTTTATGAAGAACTTGAAGAGACTCTGATCATGGGGGATCTCGGAGTACGGGCTACAATGAATATTCTGGATGATCTGAGAGAAAAGGTGAGCGAACAGCATATTAAGGAGCCTGCCGAGTGCAGGCAGCTGCTCATCGACAGCATCCGGGAACAGATGGATGCGGGAGAGACGGCATATGAATTTGAAAACCGGACATCGGTTGTTTTCGTGATCGGCGTAAACGGCGTGGGAAAGACAACGACGATCGGCAAGCTGGCCGGAAAATTAAAGGATCAGGGGAAAAAAGTTGTGATCGCGGCGGCAGATACATTCCGGGCGGCGGCCGGAGAGCAGTTGAAGGAATGGGCAAACCGCGCATCTGCGGATATGATCGGCGGTCAGGAAGGAGCAGATCCGGCATCTGTCATTTATGATGCTGTTGCCGCGGCGAAAGCGAGAAAAGCGGACGTGCTCCTTTGCGATACGGCGGGACGTCTCCACAACAAAAAGAATCTGATGGAAGAGTTAAAGAAGATCAACCGTGTGATCGACCGGGAATATCCGGAGGCATACCGGGAGACTCTTGTTGTGCTCGACGCGACGACAGGGCAGAATGCACTGGCTCAGGCGAAAGAGTTTAATGAAGCCGCCGATATTACAGGAGTTGTTCTGACAAAGATGGACGGAACGGCAAAAGGCGGCATTGCGGTAGCAATTCAGGCAGAACTGGGCATACCGGTCAAATATATCGGCGTCGGCGAGACGATCGACGATCTGCAGAAATTTGACTCCGGAGAATTCGTAAATGCGCTTTTCTACAGAGATGAGGACAGGTTCATGGAAGATAACAGGAAAGAGGATGATGACAATGATGACACTGGAGAAATTTGAAGAGGCGAGTGAACTGGTGAAAAGGGTTACAAACCCTACCAAACTGATCCGGAGTGAATATCTGAGTGAGCAGACAGGCGGAAAAGTCTATCTGAAGCCGGAGAATATGCAGCATACCGGCGCTTACAAGATCAGGGGGGCTTACTATAAGATCAGTACGATGACAGAAGAGGAGAGAAGCCGCGGACTGATCACCGCGTCTGCCGGAAACCATGCTCAGGGAGTGGCATTTGCCGCAAAGAAATTCGGCTGCAAAGCTGTGATCGTCATGCCGACAGTCACACCGCTGATCAAAGTGAACCGGACCAAGAGCTATGGAGCGGAAGTCATCCTGTACGGTGATGTATATGATGACTCTTATGCATATGCATGCGAACTTGCGGAGAAAGAAGGCTACACTTTCGTTCATCCGTTCAACGATCCTGACGTGGCGGCAGGGCAGGGAACGATCGCGATGGAGATCGTGCAGGAACTTCCGACCGTTGATTATATCCTCGTGCCGGTGGGCGGCGGCGGTCTGATTTCCGGCGTAGCTACTCTGGCGAAAATGCTCAATCCGAAGATCAGGGTCATTGGGGTGGAGCCTGCGGAGGCAGCGAGCATGACAGCGGCGTTAAAGGCAGGAGCAGTAGTGGAGCTTGAAAGCGCGAATACGATTGCCGACGGCACGGCAGTGAAGGCTGTCGGAGATAAGATCCTGCCATATGTACAGGAGAATGTGGACGATATGCTCATTGTGGAGGACGATGAGCTGATCGGGGCTTTCCTCGATATGGTTGAGAACCATAAGATGATCGTGGAGAATTCCGGGCTCCTCTCGGTGGCTGCGTTAAAGCAGTTAGATCTGAAAGGGAAGAAAGCAGTCTGCATTCTGAGCGGAGGAAATATGGACGTCATCACCATGTCGTCTATCGTTCAGCACGGACTGATCCAGAGAGACCGTATCTTTTCAGTATCTGTACTTCTTCCTGATAAACCGGGAGAACTTGTGCAGGTGGCAAAGACCATTGCCGACGAACAGGGAAATGTTATCAAACTGGAGCACAATCAGTTTGTAAGCACCAACAGAAATGCTGCCGTGGAACTCCGGATCACGATGGAGGCATTCGGAACAGAACATAAAAACAGGATCCTTGACGCGCTGGAGAAGAACGGCTTCCGGCCGAAACTCATCAGCGCAAAGCTGTATTAAGAAAAAGGAGCATTGTTATGGATAGGAGAATTCCGAGAAAGGGAGATATCTACAGACATTTTAAAGGGAAAAAATACAAGATCCTCGATATTGCGGTATGTACTGAGACAGGAGAAGAGATGGTCATATTTGAGACCATGGAAGGACCGAGAAAGGTATTTGCCAGTTTCCTTGAGAACTTTTCAGGTTCTCTGGATTCCGGCAAATATCCTCATGCAGATCAGAAATACCGCTTTGAGCTGTGCCGCGATTCGGCGGACAATGATCTGCTCGGCCTGAAACGTCACGGGAATACAACAGCGCTTATCCTGGAATTCCTCGATCTCAATGATAATGAAGAACGTGTACAGTTCCTTCAGAGACACCGGTCCGAGGTCGACGCGAGATTTCTGACCGCAGCGTCGGAAAGTCTGGAATTTACGGAAAATGCGGAAACAGTGGAAGAAAGATATGCCGCGCTGATCCGTTTCCTGAGGACAAAGAGCAGATACGAGAGCCGGCGGCTGCGCTAGTGTACTGTATCACTCACATTCGTCGTCATTATGCTGAAAGTGAATGATACAGTACACCAGGCGGAAAAATCTGCTGTCAGATCTTCCCGCCGCGTGCCCGTTTATCGAGAAGCGCATGAATCTTGTCGGTCGGGTTCATGACAGATCCGATCGTTATATCATGGTTCAGCGAATCGATGATAAGGGCGAGGAATTTACTCATATCCGCAGCCGTAAAGTAAGGCTTTTTATACAGCTCCGTCGGAAGATAAGTCAGGTTTGTGGCAATAACTTTATTAATATAGCCTTTTTCATAGTATTCGTCGAATTTTTCGAATCCGTCCGTGAACAGACCGAATGTAACGCATACGAATACGCGCATGGCGCCGCGTTCCTTGACCTGTCTGGCAACATCCAGTATACTTCCTCCGGAAGAGATCATGTCATCGATAACGATCACATCTTTGCCTTTGACATCATCGCCGAGGAACTCATGGGCAACGATCGGATTTTTGCCGTTGACGATGACGGAATAATCGCGGCGTTTATAGAACATTCCCATATCTACTCCGAGAATATTGGAGAGATATACCGCTCTGTGCATAGCTCCTTCGTCCGGGCTGATGATCATGAGATGGTCTTTGTCGGGAATCAGGTCCGGCACAGCGCGGAAGATTGCTTTCATGAACTGATAGGGCGGACTGAAACTGTCAAATCCGCTCAATGGTATGGCATTCTGGACACGGGGATCGTGGGCGTCAAAAGTGATGATATTGGAGACCCCCATGGATGTCAGTTCTTCCAGCGCCAGAGCGCAGTCCAGAGATTCTCTCTTTGTCCGCTTATGCTGGCGGCTCTCGTACAGGAACGGCATGATCACATTGATCCGATGTGCTTTGCCCGTAGCTGCCGAGATGATCCTTTTCAGATCCTGATAGTGGTCATCCGGCGACATATGGTTCAAATGGCCGTTTACAGTATATGTGACGCTGTAATTGCAGACATCTGTCATGATAAAAAGATCCGTGCCGCGGATGGTTTCTCTTAAGACGCCTTTTGCCTCGCCTGTCCCGAAACGCGGACATCCGCAGTCTGCCAGATAATTATTTGATTTGTAGTTGACGTACAGGGGAGATTCGGATACTTCATTGATCGTGTTCTGCCGGAACGATACAATATAGTCGTTAACTTTCCGGCCGAGTTCCCGACAGCTTTCCATTGCAGCGATCTTCAGCGGAGCAACAGGGAGTGTTTTCTCTAAAAATTCGATATTAGTAGACATTTTTTCTCCTGATATTAAATTTAAATATAGTATAACTACATATTTTATATCATTTTTACTCCGTGAATTCAAGCAAAACGGCCGGAATAACTCCGCCGGGATGCGGAACAGTGTTATACTTGACAGGAATTGAGAGAGAGGAGCATGCTGTTTGGACACGAAAAAACATGAACATATTGTAAAGAGCATAGTACCGGGAAGCATCGCGGATGAGACGGGGATTGAGCCGGGAGACAGGCTCATATCCATAGACGGGCAGGAGATCGGGGATGTTTTTGACTATCGGTTTTATTCCGAAGATGAAGAACTCCTGCTTCTGATCGAAAAAAAGGACGGCGAGCAGTGGGAACTGGAGATCGAGAAGGACGCAGACGAAGATCTGGGCATGGAATTCGGTCCGGGACTCATGGATGAATACCGGTCCTGCAGAAATAACTGCATATTTTGTTTTATTGACCAGATGCCTGAGGGAATGCGGGACACACTGTATTTTAAAGATGATGATTCACGGCTGTCCTTTCTGCAGGGAAATTATGTGACGCTTACCAATATGAGCGATCATGACATTGAACGGATCATCCGATACCGGCTCGAACCCATCAACATCTCTTTTCAGACGACAAACCCCGAGCTGCGGTGTAAAATGCTCCATAACCGATTTGCCGGGGAATCGTTGAAAAAAGTGGACCGGCTCTATCAGGGCGGCATTGAGATGAACGGACAGATCGTCCTATGTAAAGGCGTGAACGACGGAGAAGAGCTGGAACGCTCGATCCGGGATCTGACCGGTTATCTTCCTCTTTTGAAGAGTGTGTCCGTGGTGCCGGTGGGCCTTACAAAATTCAGGGACGGACTTTATCCTCTGGAACCTTTTACAAAAGAAGAAGCAAAAAAAGTGCTTGAGACGGTCCACTGCCTGCAGGAAAAAATCTATGCGGAGTACGGCACTCATTTTATCCATGCCGGAGATGAATGGTATCTGCTGGCAGATGAGAAGATACCTGAAGAAGAACGATACGACGGCTACCTGCAGCTTGAAAACGGAGTGGGGATGCTCAGGCTTCTGCTCAATGAATTTGAGGAAGCGTATCATAAGGTACAGGGAGACGAAAGAAAAAGAACACTTTCCATCGCTACCGGAAGGCTCGCGTATCCCTGCATGGAGCGGCTGACAGAGAGGATAGAGGAGAAATATCCGAATATCCGGATCCATGTTTATCCTGTCAGGAATGACTTCTTCGGAGAGCGCATTACCGTATCGGGGCTTTTGACGGCACAGGACATTATGTCCCAGCTTGACGGGAAAGAGCTGGGAGACTGTCTTCTGATCCCGTGTAACATGCTGAAGGCCGACGAGGATGTTTTTCTTGACGATTACACTGTAAGTCAGGTGTCCGATGCTTTACAAGTTCCGATAGTTATTGTAAAATCAAGCGGACAGGATCTGATCAATGCGATCCTGGAAGAAAGGAAAGGTTAAACAAGATGAGCAGACCAGTAGTTGCCATTGTAGGTCGTCCGAACGTGGGGAAGTCCACATTGTTTAACGCGCTGGCCGGCGGGATGATCTCTATCGTGAAAGATACGCCGGGAGTGACAAGAGACAGAATCTATGCGGACGTGACATGGCTGGACAAAGAATTTACCATGATCGATACAGGGGGGATCGAGCCGGACAGTAAGGATGTGATCCTCTCCCGGATGAGGGAACAGGCCCAGATCGCGATCGAGACCGCCGATGTGATCATCTTTATCACAGACGTAAGGCAGGGACTCGTTGACGCGGATTCCAAGGTGGCGGATATGCTCCGGCGCTCCGGAAAACCGGTTGTCCTTGTAGTGAACAAGGTGGATAATTTTGAAAAATATATGCCCGACGTCTATGAGTTCTATAATCTGGGAATCGGCGATCCTGTGCCGGTCTCGGCTGCTTCCCGTCTGGGTCTCGGCGACATGCTCGAAGCTGTTGCGGAACATTTTCCCGAGGGAAGCGGACAGGAGGAAGAGGATGACCGGCCGCGCGTCGCTATCGTGGGCAAACCGAATGTGGGAAAGTCGTCTATCATAAACCGGCTTCTCGGCGAGAACCGGGTGATCGTATCCGATATTGCGGGAACGACCAGAGATGCGGTTGACACGGCTGTCGTTCATAACGGAAAAGAGTATGTTTTTATCGATACAGCGGGGCTGCGGAGAAAGAGCCGCATCAAAGAGGATCTGGAACGCTACAGCATCATCCGCACCGTGTCCGCGGTGGAACGCGCGGATGTGGTGCTTATGGTGATCGATGCGACGGAAGGCGTCACGGAGCAGGACGCAAAAATAGCAGGGATTGCCCATGAAAGGGGAAAAGGCATCATCATTGTGGTCAATAAATGGGACGCCATTGAGAAAAATGACCGGACGATGAGGGAGTACGAGAAAGATATCCGGCACGTGTTGTCCTATATGCCGTATGCAGAGATCATGTATGTATCAGCTCTTACAGGACAGAGGCTGAACAAGCTGTATGATATGATCGATATGGTGATTGAAAATCAGACACTGCGGATTGCGACGGGCGTACTCAACGAAATTATGACAGAAGCCGTCGCGCTGCAGCAGCCGCCGTCAGATAAGGGCAAGAGGCTGAAACTGTATTATATCACACAGGTGTCGGTCAGACCGCCGACCTTTGTGATTTTTGTGAATGACAAAGAACTGATGCATTTCTCTTATACCAGATATCTTGAGAACAAGATAAGAGAGGCTTTCGGATTCAGGGGCACGTCCCTGAAGTTCTTTATCAGAGAGAGGAAAATAAAGGAACAGTAGAGTAAAGGAGCAGTAAAGTTATGGAACGTTTGATCTGTCTTGCGATCGGATATGTGTGCGGCCTTTTCCAGACCGGATATATCGTAGGCGAGATGAGCCATGTAGATATCAGGAAAAAAGGAAGCGGAAACGCGGGTACGACGAATGCGCTCAGGGTACTGGGCTGGAAAGCGGGAATCCTGACATTTTCCGGAGACGTACTCAAATGTGTGGCGGCATTTCTGATCGTTTTTTTCATGTACCGCGGAAGCAGTTTCCGGCCCCTGCTGGCGCTCTATGCCGGCGCCGGAGTTACGCTGGGACACAATTTTCCGTTTTATATGAATTTCAAGGGCGGTAAGGGAATTGCCGTAATGGCCGGCCTTGTAGCCGTCAACAGTTTCTGGCATCTTCCGGCGAGCCTTCTGATGATCCCGCTCACCCTTGCCTGTTTCCTCGTACCGGTGATCGTGACAAGATACATATCTGTCGGTTCGCTTGCGGCCTATACGGTGTTTCTGGCCGAAATGATCGTCATCGGACAGATGGGATGGCTGGATATGCAGGAAGCGCGGCTCTGTGAGCTATATATTATTCTCGGGCTGATGACGGCTCTTGCATGGTACAGGCATAAGGAAAACCTCAAACGTCTGGCGTCGGGAACGGAAAATAAATTCGGATCAAAGAAAAAGAATAATTCCCGACAGGGGTAAACGATAAAAAGAAGGAGTGGCAAAAATATGGCAAATGCAGGCGTACTTGGAGCAGGAAGCTGGGGAACCGCGCTGTCTGTTCTCCTTTCCGACAACGGACATCAGGTCACTGTCTGGTCCATTGATGAAAATGAAGTGAAGATGCTCAATGAAAAGAGAGAACACGAACTGAAGCTGCCGGGCGTGAAACTTCCGGATGACATGGCGATTACAGGAGATCTGGAATCGGCGGTAAAAGAGAAAGATTTTCTTGTACTTGCAGTTCCTTCGCCTTTTACGAGAAGCACGGCACAGAAGATGTCCCCTTTTGTGGCCGAGGGACAGATCATCGTGGATGTGGCGAAGGGGATTGAAGAGTCTACGCTGCTGACTCTGTCACGGCAGATCGAACAGGAGATCCCGCAGGCAGATGTGGCGGTGCTCTCAGGTCCCAGCCATGCGGAAGAGGTGGGGCGCAGACTTCCGACTACCTGCGTGGTCGGAGCCAAGACGAAGAAAACGGCAGAATACCTGCAGTCTATGTTCAACAGCAATGTGTTCCGCGTCTATACAAGCCCGGATATCCTCGGGATCGAGCTGGGCGGATCACTCAAGAATGTAATTGCTCTGGCAGCAGGCATCGCTGACGGTCTCGGATACGGAGATAATACAAAGGCCGCCCTCATCACGAGAGGAATCGCGGAGATTGCCCGTCTCGGCGTGAAGATGGGAGGAAAGATCGAGACTTTCACAGGTTTGACCGGAATCGGAGATCTGATCGTTACCTGCGCCAGCGTGCACAGCAGAAATCGGAAAGCAGGCTACCTGATCGGGAAGGGAATGTCCATGCGGGAAGCGATGGACGAAGTCAAGATGGTAGTGGAAGGCGTGTACTCTGCCCAAGCCGCCGCAAGACTGGCAGGGAAATATGATGTTTCAATGCCGATCGTAGAAGAGGTCAATAAGGTCCTCTTTGGAGGGAAATCTCCGGCGGATGCGGTGAATGACCTGATGATGAGAGAGTCGCGCAGTGAAAACCGTGCCCTTACATGGGATGAATAAATAAAATATCATACTCCCTTAATTGTGCGCATACATTGTATCAGCAGAATAAGGGGGTATTTTTATGGATTCATTTCAGGTATACAGAGACATGAAAGCACGTACGAACGGAGAAATATATATCGGCGTCGTAGGTCCGGTACGGACGGGTAAATCCACATTTATCAAAAGATTTATGGATCTTCTCGTTCTCCCGAACATGACGGATGAACATGCAAGGGAGCGGACAAAGGATGAACTTCCCCAGTCTGCTTCGGGAACGTCGATCATGACGACGGAGCCGAAATTCGTGCCGAAAGAAGCGGCATCGGTCAGGCTTTCCGAGGATGTGGAAGTGAAGATCCGTCTCATAGACTGTGTAGGATTTATGGTTGAAGGCGCTTCCGGACATATTGAAAATGGCGGAGAACGGCAGGTGAAGACGCCGTGGTTTGAATATGAGATCCCATTTACAAAGGCAGCGGCTGTCGGTACGCAGAAGGTGATCCACGACCATGCCACCATCGGTTTTGTCGTGACCACGGACGGAAGTGTGACGGACCTGCCGAGAGAGAGTTACATAGAAGCTGAGGAAAAGACAGTCAGGGAGTTAAGATCGATCGGAAAGCCATTCTTGATACTCCTTAACTGCAGAAAACCATATTCCGGGGAGACAACAGCGCTCAGGGAGGAGATGGAGCAGAAATACGGCGCGTCGGTGATTCCGGTCAACTGCGAGCAGATGAAGCCGGAGGATATCCATGAGATCATGCGGCAGGTGCTCTATGAATTTCCGATCACGGAAGTAGAATTTTATATCCCCAAATGGGTGGAGATGCTTTCCCGCGAACACAGGATCAAGAAGAATCTGCTGGAACAGGCGGGCTCTGTTATGAATGACTTGGAAGATGTCAGAAGCATTGTCTCAAAGGAACTGAATACAGACAGTCCTTACATCCGTGATATGACCGTGGAGCAGATAGAGATGGATACGGGAAAGGTCAGAATACAGATCCGCTATGAACAGGCCTGCTATTATGAAGTGCTGAGCGAACTTACGGGTACCGAGATCAAGGGAGAATACGAACTGATCTCCACGGTGAAAGAACTCTCATCCATGAGAAAGGAACTGAGCAGCCTGAAAGATGCGTTCGCGAGCGTGAAAATGAAGGGTTACGGCGTCGTCACACCTTCAAGAGAGGATATCAGGCTGGAGGAACCTGTCATTATCAAACAGGGCAGCAAGTTCGGAGTGAAGATCTGTTCGGAAGCGCCCTCCATCCATATGATCCGGGCAAATATTGAGACAGAGATCGCTCCGATCGTAGGCAGTGAGAAGCAGGCGCAGGATCTGGCCGAGTATATTAAAAAGGAGAGTGAGACCCCGGAAGGCGTGTGGGGAACGAATATCTTCGGGAAGACAATAGAGGAGCTTGTTATGGACGGCATGAAGAATAAGATCGCTATGATAGGGGATGAAAGCCAGATGAAGCTGCAGGATTCCATGCAGAAGATCGTGAATGACATCAATGGCGGGCTGGTATGTATCATAATTTGAATACTAAACCCGAAGCCGTCTCGACAACTCCGGGTTTAGAGGGTATAATGGATTTGCGTGAAAAATAAGATGGCAAAGGAGGAATGATAATGAGCATACAGTACGAAAAGCTGGAAAAGTGTTATGAATATTATCGGTCACTGACTGATTTTGTCCCCAGAGCGGGCCTGATCCTCGGATCCGGTCTGGGCGGATATGCGAAAAATATGAGAGTAGAGCTGGAAATTCCGTACAGTGAGATTCCCGGATTCCCGGTGTCTACGGTACAGGGACATGACGGCAGGTTCCTGATGGGATATATTGGAAATATGCCGGCAGTTGCAATGAAAGGCCGTGTGCATTATTATGAAGGATATGATATGAAGGATGTTGTGCTTCCGGTCCGCCTGATGAAACAGATGGGGATTGAGGTGCTTTTTCTTACAAATGCGGCCGGCGGCATTAACCCGGAGTTTCATGTGGGAGATTTCATGATGATCACGGATCAGATCTCAAGTTTCGTTCCGTCACCACTGATCGGGGAGAATGTTTCCGAGTTAGGCGAGCGTTTTCCGGATATGACGCACATTTATGATAAAACCCTGATGGAGCTGATAGAGGAGACCGCAGCGGAGGAATCGATCCCGCTTCAGAGAGGCGTTTACCTTCAGACTACAGGTCCAAACTTTGAGAGCCCCGCGGAAATCCGGATGTATGCGGCGCTCGGGGCCGACGCGGTGGGAATGAGCACCGCCTGCGAAGCGATCGCGGCACGCCATGCCGGTGTGCGTGTATGCGGCATATCCTGCATTTCAAATATGGCGAGCGGGCTGTCGGATGAGGAACTGAGCCATCTTGATGTGCAGGCGGCCGCAGATCAGAGATCCGAAGAATTTGAGCGCCTGGTGACAAAGAGCATTCAGAAGATGTGAGGAGAAAATGAGAACAAGAATATACAATGCAAGAATACTTACAATGGAAAAAAACAGAAAGATATTCAAGGGAGAAATTCAGATCGAAGACGGGCATATCTCTTCTGTAAAGTGCGGTAATGGTCATGAGGACAGCGCAGACAGCGTAATCCGGGACAATGAGATAGATGCCGGAGGCAATCTGATCATGCCGGGATTCAAGAACGCGCATACTCATTCGCCGATGACTTTCCTGCGCTCGTATGCGGATGATATGAAACTGCAGGAATGGCTGTATGACAAAGTATTCCCGGCGGAGGCAAAGCTTACGGAGGATGATGTCTACTGGCTGACTAAACTGGCAGTTCTGGAATATCTGACCGGCGGAATTACATCTTCATTTGATATGTACAAGCTGAAACATGAAATCGCAAGAGCGTCGGAAGAGGCGGGCTTTCGTATGGTACTGTGCGGTGATATCAATGATTTCGGCGGTACGGCGCAGGATGTTGAGAACGATTATCTGAAATATAATCAGGACAAGAACAGTCTGGTATCTTATCAGATGGGATTTCATGCTGAGTATACGACAAGCCGTGAACTTATGGAAAGCCTGGCAGAGACAGCGGACAGGTATCAGGCCCCGGTCTGCGTTCACTGTTCCGAGACAAAGAGAGAGGTGGAGGAATGCAGGGAACGTTCCGGAATGTCGCCGGTGGCGTACATGGATTCCCTCGGACTGTTCCGCCACGGCGGAGTGATGTTCCACGGGGTGCATATGGACGAGTCTGACTTCGGTATTATAAAGAACCGCGGAATATATGTCGTAACAAACCCGGCGTCTAATCTGAAGCTTGCAAGCGGCATCGCACCGGTGAAGCGCTATCTTGACACGGGCATCCCGACAGCTATAGGAACGGACGGCGCAGCCAGCAACAACTGTCTGGATATGTTCCGGGAAATGTTCCTTGTGACCGGACTGCAGAAAGTATACTGTGACGATCCGGAGGCGGTCCCTGCCAGAGATGTTCTTGAGATGGCCGTGACGAACGGCGCGCACGCGATGGGTCTGTCGGACTGCGATATGATCGCGCCGGGCAAACGCGCCGATCTGATCATGATCGACCTGGCACAGCCGAATATGCAGCCTCTCCACAATATCGAAAAGAATATTGTTTACAGCGCGAGCAAGCAGAATGTAAAGATGACGATGATCGATGGAAAGATTCTGTATCAGGACGGTATCTTCCATATCGGGGAGCCGAAAGAAAAGATTTATGAGAATGCTAACCGTATCGCCGGGCGTATACTTGGCGAGTAAGCATCAAAAGTGAGTATTTAATAACAGAAAGGGGTACATATGATGAGAGCAGCAATATTTGCGATAGATACAGGCGCGTATAAAGCAAAGGCCGAGAGCGCGGCCGCGAGCGCGCTGAAACGGCTTCTGGAACAGGTGGGCTTTGAGGTTCGGGCAGCCGGAATACTTCCACAGGAGAAATCGGTTGTCTCTTCTGTGATCACACAGTTGGCGGACTCGGAATCCATAGAACTGATATTGACGACCGGGGCAATAGGTTATGAAGACGGAGACTGCGCCGCGGAGGCAGTGACCGACACTGTCCAGAGGCTTCTGCCGGGGATCCCGGAAGCGCTCCGCGCATATAATCTCAGATATTCCAAAAAAGCGATCCTGGAATCCATGGCAGCGGGGATCCGCAACAGGACGCTTGTGATCACCTTGCCCGAGAGTGCCAAAACAGCAAAAGAAGACATGGAATATATCCTGCCGGAAGTAGTACAGGTTGTGGAGAATATCAGCTCATGATAAAAGTGACGTACTTAGGACACAGCGGCATTCCTGATGGAAGTGTAGCCGATAAAATGACAGAACAATCGAAAGAAATCATCAAGAGGAAGAAAGTATGCTTGTAAAAATATATACAGACGGAGCTGCCCGGGGAAACCCGGACGGTCCCGGAGGTTATGGCAGTGTGCTGGAGTATGCGGACTCAAAAGGAGAGCTGCATGTAAAGGAAATATCGCAGGGATACGCGCGGACTACAAACAACCGGATGGAACTGATGGCAGTGATCGCGGGACTTGAGGCGCTTAACCGCCCGTGTACGGTGGAAGTTTATTCGGATTCTCAGTATGTGGTAAATGCGTTTAACCTGCATTGGGTGGATAACTGGCTGAAAAAGGGATGGAAGAGGGGAAAAAACGAACCGGTCAAAAATGTCGATCTCTGGAAGCGGCTTCTTGCCGCCAAGGAGAAGCACAGCGTGACATTCCACTGGGTGAAAGGACATGACGGACATCCTCAGAATGAACGCTGTGACAGTCTTGCGACAGCGGCGGCCGACGGAGATGACCTTATTGTTGACGAAGGCGTATAAAAATAGTATAATCATTAACTGTGTCAAGTAAGACAGACGATCGCGGATGCAGGAGCCGAAAGGCTGCAGACGAGGAAAGTCCGGGCTTCACAGGGCAGGATGCCGGATAACGTCCGGTGGAGGCGACTCTAAGGCCAGTGCAACAGAAATAAACCGCCGGGGATTTCCCGGTAAGGGTGGAAAGGCAGTGTAAGAGACTACCGCCCTGCTGGTAACAGCAGGGGCACATGTAAACCCCATCCGAAGCAAGACCGGATAGAAACTATGTGGCTGCCCGTCACGTTTCAGGTAGGTCGCTTGAGCGCAGCGGTGACGCTGCGCCTAGACAGATGATCGTCCAACGACATAACCCGGCTTATCGTCTTGCTTGGCACATTTATATTTTAAAACAGGAGATGAAAAGATGGGAATGAAAGTGAACGCGGAACTTCCCCTGCCGGCGGACTTAAAAGCAGAATATCCGCTCTCAGAGAATATCATCCGGATAAAAGAAAAAAGGGATCGGGAGATCAGAGATATATTCATGGGAAAATCCGACAAATTTATCGTGATCGCAGGACCATGCTCGGCGGATAATGAAGATTCTGTCTGCGAATATGTGAGCCGTCTGGCAAGAGTGAATGAAAAAGTTTCCGACAGGCTTATGATCATTCCCAGGATCTATACAAACAAGCCGCGTACAACAGGCAAAGGATATAAAGGCATGCTTCATCAGCCGGAGCCTGATCAGGCGCCCGATCTCCTGACGGGAATCATTGCGATCCGGAAGATGCATATCAGGGCGATCAGGGAGAGCGGACTGACCGCGGCGGATGAGATGTTGTATCCAGAGAACAGAAGCTACCTTGACGATATATTGTCATATGAAGCGATCGGGGCCCGCTCGGTAGAAAACCAGCAGCATCGTCTGACAGCGAGCAGTATGGACATCCCGGCGGGAATGAAGAATCCTACAAGCGGGGATTTTGCCGTAATGCTGAATTCGGTTGCCGCCGCGCAGAGTTCCCATACATTCATTTACCGGGGAATGGCCGTGACAACAGACGGAAATGACCTTGCCCATGTGATTTTAAGGGGCGGTGCGGACAAATATGGAACCTGTATCCCGAACTATCATTATGAGGATCTGATGCGGCTTCTTAATGCTTATCTCCGGAGAGAATTAAAGAATCCGGCTGCGATCGTAGATGCCAACCACTCTAATTCCGATAAGCAATTTCGCGAGCAGATCCGTATCGTAAGCGAAGTGCTTCACAGCCGAAACTACAATCCGGAGATTAAAAGACTGGTCAAGGGTGTCATGATCGAGAGTTATCTTGAAGAAGGATGCCAGAAGATCGATGAGAACAGGGTATATGGAAAGTCCATTACAGATCCCTGTCTCGGATGGGACGATACAGAGGAGCTTATCTATAAAATCGCCGATAAATGCTGATGAATTCTGTATTTCCGGACGAAATGCCGCCGGAAATGACAGCCGAAAACGGACGGGGACAAGATACCGGAACACTTGTCTCCGCCCGTTTTTTGTTCTGTCAGTCCGAAAAACAGGTGTCTATCTTTTCCAGCGGTATTTTTCCTCACAGTATTTACAGCGGTAAATCTGGTGTTCTTCATCTGTAAGTACAAATACATGATCCAGTCCCTGTTCGACAGATGTGATACATCTCGGATTTTTGCACCGGATCACATTACGGATTTCTTTAGGGAGTTTCAATTGTTTCTTTTCAACGATCTTTTCGTCCTCGATAATATTGATCGTGATATTGTGATCGATGAATCCGAGGATGTCCAGATCCATAAAGTCGATCGGACACTCGATCTTGATGATATCCTTTTTTCCCATCTTATTGCTTCTGGCGTTCTTGATGATCGCAACGCAGCAGTCCAGTTCATCGAGATGAAGGTATTTGTAGATATCCATGCTTTTGCCGGCCTCGATATGGTCGAGAACAAAACCTTCGGAGATACTTCCTACATTCAGCGTATTTTTTACCATGTTTGTTTCCTTTCTGTTATTTCCGGAATTTCTTCCATATGATCAGTACATTATGTTATGATTCACTGCTTTATATCCTGCCCGGATCCATGCGTCGTATCAATTAATCCACATGGATATCGAGCAATGTCAGGATCAGCGCCATACGGACGTACACGCCATACTGTACCTGACGGAAATATGCCGCGCGAGGATCGTCATCCACATCAACGGAAATCTCATTTACCCTCGGGAGAGGATGGAGCACATACATATCATCCGGCGCAAGTTTCATTTTCTCTTTATCGAGAATATAGAAATCTTTCATGCGTACATAATCTTCCTCATTGAAGAACCGCTCTTTCTGGACGCGTGTCATATAGAGGATGTCAAGTTCGGGGATTGCGTCCTCCAGTCGGACGACTTCTCTGTATTCGATGTCGTTGCGATCGAGCACATCATGGCGGATGTATTCCGGAAGCCTTAATTCTTCCGGCGAGATCAGGATGAAGCGGATATCATCATATCGTACAAGCGCATTGATCAGCGAGTGAACAGTACGTCCGAATTTCAGGTCGCCGCACAGGCCGATCGTCAGGCTGCTGAGTCTTCCCTTGACATTGCGGATCGTCAGGAGGTCTGTCAGTGTCTGGGTGGGATGCTGATGTCCGCCGTCCCCCGCGTTGATGACGGGAATAGAAGAATGCTGGCAGGCAACCATCGGCGCGCCCTCTTTCGGATGTCTCATGGCACAGATGTCCGCATAGCAGGATACTGTCCGTATTGTATCGGAAACGCTTTCTCCTTTAGAAGCAGAACTGGAATCCGCAGATGAAAATCCAAGCACACTTCCGCCAAGATTCAGCATTGCGGCCTCATGGCTTAAACGGGTCCTTGTACTCGGCTCATAGAATAGTGTGGCAAGTTTTTTCCCTTCGCATGCATGCTCATATTTCTTGGGATTTGCCTCAATATCCTGCGCAAGAGCCAGAAGCTTGTCAAGTTCTTCCACGGTAAGATCCAGTGGGCTCATCAAATGTCTCATAAGTGTCCTCCTTATATGTAAAAATGTCTTTCACAGATGTCTGATATGACTGCGGCTTTATCTGTATTGAAGCAGTTCTTCCGCGTTTTTTCTCTTCGGCATGACAGGAACGGTATCAGGATGACCGATCGCGATCAGCGCTGCGAGTTCCTGATCTTCCGGAAGATCAAGCAGCCCGGTAATGCCGTCCTCGTCAAATATGCCCATGATCACAGTGCCGAGACCGTGATCCCATGCGGCGAGACAGAAACTCTGGCACGCGACCCCCACATCAAACATCTGCCAGCGGTCCTCTTTTTTAGTCGTGAAAGAGCCGTCGCGCTCATAGCCGCAGCGTCCTTTTTTAAAAGTGACGGCCATCAGCACGCTTACCTGACGTATGATGTTCGAATTGTATTCCGGGGTATACTTATCCGCGATCTCATCAAGAATAGAAGGATCTTCAATTGCAATATAGCGGGTGATCTGAGTGTTTTTCCATGAAGGGGAATAAGATGCCAGAGAAACAATAGAATCAATAACAGAATGGTCAACCGGTTCAGGCGTGTATTTTCGAATACTTCTGCGGGTTTTTAAACATTCAGTAACGTTCATTTGCGTACCTCCCTAAATTCTCCACCTAATCATATAATAAATCAGAGTGATTTTCAACTCCAAAGTAGATTTTATCAGAAAAATGTACTATACTTGTTTAGTGCATGAAATTGAAAGGAGCATTAAGATGGAGTCACTGGAAGCACTCAGAGATAAACTGGACAAGATAGATGACAGGATCGCGGCGCTCTACGAACAGAGGATGAAAGTCTGCAGCGAGGTCGGTGAATATAAAGTAAAGGCGGGACGCAAAGTGTTTGACAGGAAGAGAGAGAAAGAAAAACTGTCAGATGTGGCGTCCAAGGTGTCCGGCGATTTTAACAAGAAGGGAATCCGGGAGCTGTATCAGCAGCTCATGTCCATGAGCCGGAAACTTCAATATCGACAGCTCGTTGAAGCCGGAGCATTGGGCAGACTGCCGTTTATACGGATCGATGACCTGGACAAGAAGAACGCCCGGGTCGTGTTTCAGGGGACGGAAGGAGCATACGGGCAGGCTGCCATGCGTCAGTTCTTCGGAGAAGATGTCAATAGTTTCCATGTCATGACTTTTCGGGAGGCCATGGAGTCGATCGAAGAAGGAGCTGCCGACTATGCGGTGCTTCCGATCGAGAACTCTACTGCGGGACCGGTGATCGAGATGTATGACCTGCTGGACGAATTCGAAAATTATATTGTGGCAGAGACGATACTGCCTGTCGTACATACATTGTCGGGGCTTCCGGGCGCGGAACTTTCGGATATAAAAAGAGTTTACTCAAAAACAGAGGCGCTGATGCAGACGGCCCGTTTTCTGGACGAACATCCTGAGTGGCAGCGGATCAGTGTTGCGAATACAGCGATCGCGGCTAAGAAAGTGCTTGACGACAACGACAGATCGCAGGCTGCGGTGTGCAGCGCCCATGCGTCAGAGGTATACGGCCTGTCTGTGCTGGAGGACAAGATTAATGACGATCCCGATAATTCCACACGTTTTATTGTTGTGACAAACCAGAAAGTATTTCTGAAAGATGCATCTAAGATCAGTATCCGGTTTGAACTTCCCCACCGGAGCGGATCGCTTTACGGGATTTTGTCGCATTTTATCTATAATGACCTGAACATGACAAAGATCGAATCGCGTCCGATCAAAGGAAAGCCGTGGGAATATTGCTTTTTTGTAGATTTTGAGGGCAATCTTGAGGAACCTGCTGTCAAGAACGCCATCCGGGGACTGAGAGAAGACGCGAAGAATCTCAAGATTCTCGGGAATTATTAAAGAGACTGCTTATCGCGGAACGCAGCAGGAGGAAATAATATGTACACAAATGAACTGATACTTTATAAAAATATGGATTACGGCGATATCCTGCAGGATATGACATTTCTTATGGAAAATCACGGGAGCGGGTTCTATAATGCGGAAGATCTGAAGAGTCTTCTTTTCGAATGCGTCAATAAACTTCTGGAACTCTCCGTGAGCCATGGGTTCGAGGGAAATCTCTGGCATGCGTATCTGACCCTTCTTCTTGTAAATGATGAGAACGCTTACAGCACTTCCTGCGAAATCGTCGGGGAGATCGAAGGCAGCATCAACGAGATCGCACTTCATGATTTCGGCATTTTCAAAGAACTGTTTGACTATGATTTCAGCGAACTGGAAAGAGATCTCGGCGCAGGCTGCATTCGGGTACTCATGGATTATAAGAACGGAAGCAGGACGGGAAAGATTTTCAACCGCAGGGTGAGAGACCGGATCTGCACGCTTGCGAAAGCACTTGCGGATGCCTCGGGCGCGGAAGATTTTAAGCGGAAGATGACCCGTTTTTATAAAGAATTCGGAGTCGGAAAGCTGGGGCTTCATAAGGCGTTCCGCATTGAGCATCCGGAAGGGGGCAGCACGGAAATCGTGCCGATCACGAATATTGCCCATGTCCATCTGGATGATCTGGTGGGATATGAGATCGCCAAAAAGAAGCTGATCGACAACACCGAGGCCTTTGTAAAGGGACGCAGGGCAAACAACTGTCTGCTTTTCGGTGATGCGGGAACCGGGAAGTCTTCTTCTGTCAAGGCAATCCTGAACAAGTATTATGACCAGGGACTCCGCATGATCGAAGTATACAAACATCAGTTCAAAGACTTAAATGATGTGATCGCCCAGGTGAAAAACCGAAATTATAAATTTATTATTTATATGGACGATCTTTCTTTCGAAGAATTCGAGATCGAGTATAAATACCTGAAAGCAGTGATCGAGGGCGGACTTGAAAGGAAGCCGGATAACGTGCTGATCTATGCGACTTCGAACCGCAGGCATCTGATCAGGGAGACGTTCAAAGACAAAGCCGACCGTGATGAAGAGCTTCATACAAATGACACGGTACAGGAAAAAATGTCACTTGTGGCGCGCTTCGGCGTTACGATCTATTTCGGCTCACCGGATAAGAGAGAATTTCAGGAGATCGTCCGCACTCTTGCACAGCGCGGAGGCATTGACATGCCGGAAGAACAGCTTCTTCTGGAGGCAAATAAATGGGAACTCTCCCACGGCGGACTGTCAGGCAGGACGGCACAGCAGTTTGTAGACTATCTGATGGGTCAGGAGTAATTGAGGAAGACACGATGGAGTATGTGGGAATTGATATCGGTTCTACGGCGGCGAAAGTTGTAGTCAGGGGAAGAAAACAACTGGAGTTTGTCATGCCGACCGGATGGAGCAGTAAAGAAACATCAGTCACGATCAAGGACAGACTGAAAAGAGAAGGCATTGATGTCACTGAAGATTCTGTAAAAGTAGCGGCGACGGGATACGGGAGGATCGCGGTAGATTATGCAGACTATGTGATCACAGAGATCACCTGCCACGCGAGAGGAGGAAGAGAGCTTGGGAGCGGCAGATGTGCCGTCATTGATGTGGGCGGACAGGACACAAAAGTGATCCTGATCGAAAACGGCATGGTACAGGACTTCCTTATGAATGATAAATGTTCGGCAGGAACAGGAAAGTTCCTGGAGATCATGGCGAACCGTCTTGGTGTGACCCTTGCCGAGCTGTTTGAACTTGCCGGCGCCGGCGAGATTCTTCCCATCAGTTCCCTGTGTACTGTATTCGCTGAATCTGAAGTGATCAATTATATCGGCGAGGGAAGAAAGCGGGAAGATATCGCGGCCGGCGTGGTGGATTCCGTTGCGGTCAAAGTGGCGCAGCTTGCCATGCGAAAGGATCTGCCGGACGAGATCATACTGACAGGCGGACTTTCAGACAGCAGATATTTTACGCGGATACTGTCGGAAAAGATCGGGAACACCGTAAGATCAACAGAAAAAGGAAGATATGCCGGAGCGCTGGGAGCGGCAATCCTTGCAGAAGAAAAATCAGAAAAGGAGACAAAGAAA
>CAZJRY010000023.1:0-24285 GCA_964548625.1 uncultured Mediterraneibacter sp. | reverse complement strand
ACCGCCTACTTTAGACAGTACATCCAGCACATCCTTTTTGTCCGGATGATGGAGTTCAATGGAACGGCGGATTACATCTGCTTTCCGGTTCAGTCCTTCCGAACTCAATCCTGCGCCGCGGCCTGTCACCTCTGCCGCGTCCCGTTCGAGGAGCACCGATGCCACCGCGCTGCTCGTGGTCGTATTTCCGATCCCCATCTCCCCTGTGGCAAGCAGGTCATATCCCTGTCCTGTCAGCTTCTGCGCAACGGCAATCCCCGTAAGCACAGCCTGCGCAGCCTGTTTCCTTGTCATCGCGGGCTCAAGGAGCATATCTTTTGTACCGCTCATCACTTTGTATTCCGGTTTTGTCACAGATGGGACATCAGACGCCATCCCGATATCTACGGGGAAGAGATCCGCGCCTGCGATTTCTGCCATCAGGCATACGCTTGCAGCGCGGCGGGTAAAGTTTTCCGCCACGATGGCAGTCACCTCCTGTCCGGTCTGTGTCACGCCCTCAGCCACCACGCCGTTGTCGGCGCACATAATGACAAGACCTTTTTTCCCGATCGTATAGTCTGCTGTTCCCCTGATCCCTGCCATGCGGATAACTGCATCTTCCAGCTTTCCGAGGCTGTTCAGCGGTTTTCCCACTGTTTTCCAGTGTGCCGCCGCTGCCGCCATGCTCATCCTGTCCGAAGGACATATCTCACGGATTTTCTGTTTTAATTCTTTTTCAAATCTCTCCGGCATCATGCTTTTCTTTCTCCCGGCTGTTTGGCTATTTCTCTCTGTTCCTGCGCCCGGTTCATCCACTCTCTGCACCGGTCCGCGAACCTGTACGCGAATCCCGGCATAGACGGCAGATAGAGATGAGGATATCCGGCAAACAGATTTCCGTCCATATGGATACACTTCCATCTTCTTTTTCCGTCCGGCTTCACCGCGATACAGTCCTCACCGCTGTTAGTACTGTCCCAGTAGTGAAATTCGTGTCCCCTGATCCTCTCACCGGGCCTGAGATACCCTGACTTTTCTCTGCCTGTATAACGGCTGCGCTGTTCCTCATCCTCCGCTTCTTTTTCCGGCTTGGCTGTGATATTCACATATCCGAAACGCACCAGATTTCCTGTCGGGTATGTCCGCCCTTTTATCACTCCCGTCATAGGATATGTATTGCCGTTTTCGTCTTCCATCTCCTCGTGCAGATACATAAATCCGCCGCACTCGGCAAGGCACGGAAGCCCGGCGTCCAGCTGTTCCCTGATCTCTGTCAGGAGCGTCCGGTTGGCTGAGAGCTTTTCCCCGTAAAGTTCCGGATAACCGCCTCCAAGGATCAGGCCGCTGATATTTTCCGGAAGTCTTTCATCCCGGAGCGGACTGAATGGCGCCGGCTCTAACCCGGCTTCTTCCAGTATCTCCAGATTCGCTTTATAGTAAAAACAGAACGCCTCGTCCCGCGCAATGGCGATCCGCGCATATCTTTCCTGTTTGTTCCGCCGGACTTCTGATCCGGCATGTTTAATTTGAGGAACCGCAGTCTCCGGAATCTCATTCTCCGGGAGCTTTGTCTCCGGAGTCCTGCCTGCGATCTTAAGGAGCAGGTCCATGTCCACACTCTCCGCCAATATTTTTCCTGCCCGCTCCGTCTGTTCTTTCAGATCTGTCAGTTCCCGCGGCGTGACAAGTCCCAGATGACGGCTTTCCAGACGGAAAGCATCATCTTCGGGCACATATCCCAGTACAGGGATTTTATGTCCGGATTTTCCGAGTTCCTGCTCCAGCATGGCTTTCAGCCTCGGATACACCATCTCTGACACCCGGTTCAAAAGGATTCCCCGGATATTGCTGTCAGCCCGGAACTCCGCCATGCCGCGGACAAGAGCTGCCAGTGACAGGGCCGCTCCCCTGCAGTTGACCACAAGTATGACCGGCAGGTTCAAAGTGCGCGCCACATCATAGGAGCTGCCGGCGTCCGTATCCGTCCCTCTTCCGTCATAGTATCCCATAACCCCCTCTGTCACCACAATATCTGCGCCGGAGGCATGACGGATATACCCCTTCTTCAGTTCATCCGGGTCAGAGAAAAAGAGATCCAGATTTCCCGATTCCACTCCCAGCACCTCTCTGTGGAACATGGGATCAATATAATCCGGCCCGCATTTGCAGGCGCGCACCCGAAGCCCCCGTGCCTGAAGCACAGACATCAGGGAACAGGATACCGCCGTCTTGCCGCTGCCGCTCGCCGGCGCGGCGATCAGTATTCCCGGAACCTTCATTGAGCCGCGCTCCTTTCTTCCTGTTTTCCTCCGGCATCATCCCGCATCTTGCCGCCTGCGGAAATGATATATACAGGATTCTGTCCGGTCATCATGTGGTATCTTCCAAGCACCCGCGAACGGGATGCCATGATCTGCGTAACCTGTGCGTCTTTGAGCAGTCCTTCCTCTATCGCCTCCATGGCTTCGCCGACCGTCTCAAGGGATATGGCATTCACCACGATCCGCGCAGACGGATTTTTCTCAAGGACAACACGCAGGATCCCGCGAAGGTTTCCCGAGCTCCCCCCGATAAACACATGGGTCGGCGGCTCCAGACCACGCAGGGCAGCCGGCGCCTCCCCCTCGATGATACGGATTCCGTCTGTCCGGAATTTCTTACGGTTCTGTTCCAGAAGACGGACTGCCTCAGCCTTTTTCTCTATGGCGTATACTCTGATCCGGTTCCCGGAGCGCGCCGCTTCCACTGACACCGAACCGGTTCCCGCTCCCACGTCATATACAACCGCATCCTCCGCAAGTTCCATCCGGGCAAGACTGACAGCGCGCACTTCCGCCTTTGTCATCGGCATTTTATCCCGGATAAATTCCTCATCCGGAATGTGGGGGCCTGTTCTCTTATCCGGCCGCGGATTCAGGATCATCGCCGCGCACAGACCGTCTGCTTCACTGTCTGAGAGTTCTCCCGGGTGTCCGCATACGATCTTCTCATCCGGATAGGAAAGTCTTCTGCCGATATACACCGTCACGTCATCCATCCCGTAATCTCTCAGAGCGCTGACCATACGTCCGCCCGCGTCTTTTCCTCCCAGAAGAAGAAAAGTCTTACGGTTTCTGTTTACAGTCTGTATGAAATTTACTTCCTGCCCGTGCAGACTGACAAGCGCCCCGTCCTCCCATGTTGTCTTAAGCCGGGCGGCAAGGCAAACAACAGATGAAATCCCCGGGACGAGTTTCACATCGTACCTGCCGGGATCTGATGCTAACATTCCGCAAAGCTTCTTCGCGCCGCTGTAAAATCCGGTATCTCCAGAGAACACCACCGCCACATGGGAATATTCCGGATGTTCCTCTATATATGCAAATATCTTATCCGCATTATATTCACACAGTTCGGGGATGCGCTTCTTTGTCCGCTCTACTGACGGTTCCGGGCACTCCGGGCCGTTCTCCGGGATCTCAGTCCCGTACCGCACCTCCCGCGCGGCAGCGAGCATCCGCTGTGCGCCGATCATACAGTCGCAGCTTCTGACTGCATCCGCCGCCTCAGCCGTTATTGATGTCCTGCTGCCCATACCTGTTCCGATCAGAGAAATCTTCTGCTTTTTACACATCTTTATATCCTCTCGGCGTTACCATTCTGCCGTTTAGTTCCATCGTATCTGAGTTCCCGATAAATACCGTTGTAAACATATCCGCCTGCGTATCCCTGAGCCGCTCAAGAGAGAGGATCTCGCAGCTTTCCCCTTCTCTCCCGATATTCCGGACAATGCCGCATACTGTCTCCGGCTTCCGGTATTCCAGTATCATCCCGCAGGCTTTCTTCAGATAGTCCGCCCGCTCTTTACTGGACGGATTGTAAATGCATATGACAAAATCTGCTTCCGCTGCCGCCCGGATGCGCTTCCCGATCTTCTCCCACGGCGTGAGCAGATCGCTCAGGCTGATGACCGCGAAATCATGCATCAGCGGCGCCCCGAGAACCGCCGCTCCGCCGGATGCCGCCGTAATGCCCGGCACGATCTCTATCCCTACATCACGGTAATCTTTTCCGATCTCACAGATCAGGCCTGCCATGCCATAGATTCCCGCGTCTCCGCTGCACACCATTGCCACGTCCTGTCCTTTCTGTGCCTCCGCAAATGCCATACGGCAGCGGTCGGCTTCTCTTCGCATGGGTGTACTCAAAAACATCTTGTCCGGAAACTCCTCCCGGATAAGATCGATATATACTGTATATCCGATGATCACCGGGCATTTTTCCAGCACTTTTTTCGCCCGTATTGTCATCTGATCCGCTGCTCCCGGACCCAGACCTGTCACATAGATCTTACTCATTGTTCCGATGCTCCGTTTCTCCGTAATTGATACTCACTGTTCTTTTTTGTCCCGGACGGCACGGATACTTCCCGGAATTCTGTGGTGAAGGACGGATCATAGAGTTTCGAGCGCTCATACTCATCCCCAAGTATCCTGCCCACCACGATCAGCGCGGTCTTGGTCACATTTTCCCTTGCCGCGGTTTCCGCAAGATCTTTCACCGTACAGCGCAGCACTTTCTCCTCCGGCCATGTCGCCTTGTACACAACAGCCGCCGGCGTATCCGAATCATATCCCCCGCTGATCAGCTCGGCGGAGAGTTCTTTCAACATTCCGGCGCTTAAGAAGATCACCATTGTCGCCTGATGGCCGGCAAAGCTTTTGACAGACTCTCTCTCCGGGACAGGCGTGCGTCCCGCCATTCTGGTGATCACCACAGACTGGGAAACTCCGGGCAGTGTATACTCCGTCCCCAGCGCCGCTGCCGCTCCGCAGAACGAACTCACGCCCGGACATACTTCATACGGGATATCCAGTTTATCCAGCTCGTCCATCTGCTCCCGGATCGCGCCGTACAGACAGGGATCTCCCGTATGGAGACGGACAACCTTTTTCCCGGATTTTTCTCCTGCAGTCATGACGTCCAGCACTTCCTCAAGCGTCATCTTTGCACTGTTATAAATCTCACAGCCTTCCCCGCAGATGGACAGAAGTCCCGGATTGACAAGCGATCCCGCATAGACCACAATGTCGGCCTCCTTTAACAGATTCTGCCCCCGGACTGTAATAAGATCCTCCGCTCCCGGACCCGCTCCTACAAATGTGATCATCCTCTTCTTCCTCCTGTCCGTTTTTCCTTCACCACGATCAGGGAATAATAGCCTGCCTGTTCCGGTATTGCCTGTGCGCCGAAATACAGCTTTTCATTTTCCATTCCGCAGTTTTCCGCCATCACTGCCTCCAGCTCTTTTTCTATCAGCAGACGCTTCACCTCCGACATCTTACGCCCGGCTTTCATGAGGACCTTTGTCCCCGGGAGATCCATGCTCTCTTCAATATGATAGGAAGCGGGAAGTACATGGAGTTCCTGCCGGTTTTCCACGAGCGGGATATCCATCCGCGCAGCCGCCGCGCAGAATGACGTGATACCCGGCACGATCTGCGTAATGTATCCGCTCCGTTTCAGACGTTTATGTACATACATACAGGTGGAATATACCGTGGGGTCTCCCAGAGTGAGGAATACCACATTTTTCTCCTGATCCAGCAGTTCCGCGACCGCCGCCGCGTCATTATCATGAACCGCTTTCAGCTTATCTTTCTCCTTTATCATGGGCATCGGCAGATAGATCCGGTCTTTTTCCGCGATCCCTTCCACTGCGCCGGCCGCGATCTGATATGCCACGCAGCGCTCCGGATAGAACGCGTTTTGTCCGTCCTGATTTCCCGCGCTCTCATACACCGGTTTCTCCAGTGTACTGTCTGACACAGGTATGGCGATCACGCTGCACGCTTCCACGGCGCGGACTGCCTTCAGGGTCATCAGCTCCGGATCTCCCGGTCCTACTCCCACCCCGGTAAATATTCCGCTCATATGACACCTCTCCTTCTGCTATTTCTTGTCTTTCTGCTGTCCCTCTATAGCCCCCAGCATTTTTTCCGCATTCTCCGTCTGCCCGAGGATTCCCTCCCCGCCGGAAAATATGACTGCGCCTGTCTCCAGTCCGGCTCCGGCTCTCTGCCGCAGATAAAATGTGACCCGCTCCATCACTGTTTTCATAACATCCTCAAGCAGTCCCCTGTCTTTTAATATCTTCACCGTCTCTGTCGTATTCAGGCACGACATGATCTCTTTTACCACAGCGGCGTCTGCTCCCGCCATGGCCGCGTGGGACGCAAATACTTCCATCCTGCAGTCCGCGGTCCCTGAATGTGTATTCATGACACCCGCAGCCAGCTTGATAAACTTCCCCACATGACCGATCAGCAGAAGTCCTTTCATCCCGAGAAGTTTTGCGTCATCGATAGTTTCCCCTACATAGTTGCTGCATTTTACGGCAAGTTCCGGGTCGATCCCGAGCTGCTCTGTCAGGAAATCCATCCCGTAATTGCCCGGAACGGCATAACAGCAGGAATATCCGCTCTCCCTGAGCATCTTCATTTCCAGATAGATCGTATCTGTCAGTGCCTTCTCACTCATAGGCTCTACAATTCCCGATGTGCCGAGCACGGACAGACCGCCCATGATCCCAAGCCTCGGATTGAATGTCTTTTTCGCCGTCTCTTCACCTTCCGGAATCGAGACAAGCACTTTCACCTCCCCGCAGTATCCGTGTGCGCGGCATATGCGCTCTACCTCTTCCATGATCATCCTGCGGGGTACTTTATTGATCGCCGCCTGTCCGGTCTGCTGTTCCAGTCCCGGTTTTGTCACCCGTCCCACGCCGGCGCCGCCGTCAAGTATGACCCTGAATCCGGAAGCCTCTTCGTCTCCTTTTTCCACATTTGCGTATACCAGAAGCCCGTCCGTCACATCCGGATCATCGCCGCTGTATTTTCTGACCGCGCACTGTACCATATCCGGCATCCTCGTAACGTCCTCCACATCCAGATACAGTTCGATCCCCTTCGGCGTCATAAGCCTCACCTGCCGGATCTCTTCTCCGGAAAAGAGCATCTGCGCCGCGGCCTTTGCCGCAGCCGCCGCGCAGCTCCCCGTCGTCCATCCGTAGCGCAGTCCGGAACGCGTCCTGCCTGTCTCTCTTGTGTCCGTCTCTCTGCCGATTTCCTTACCCATGCGAGTATCTCCCGTCTTACTCCATTGTCTCTTCTATATGTTCCAGAAAGATCCTGCGGATTCCCTCGAATTCCCCCAGCCCTTTCATGATAACGCGCACTTCGTATCCCGCATCCTCGAGACGGCTCTTCCACGAATCCCCGTCTCCTGCCATATCATTTTTGGCATGGTCTCCCGCCACAAGCATAAACGGCATGAGCGCCGTCTTTTTCTTCTCCGCGATCTCCAGCTTTACCATCACATTTTTCAGTTCCGGAAAGCTTTCCACTGTTCCGACTAACACCTGATTATATCCAAGCGCATGGAATGTATATTCAAGGGTGGGATATGCCGAGTTGGCATGATGGTCTGTTCCATGTCCCATAAGCACAAGCATCTCGTCATCGGAAAGTTCTGTCTCCGCCATAACCGCATGGATGGATTTCTTATAATCATCCACACTGCTCAGAAGAGGCCTGCCCACACGGATCCGCTTAAAACAGGACATATTCTCCATCAAATCCTCCATCATCCGGTCATTCTCGATCCCGTTAATGATGTGGGTGGGCTGCGCGATGACTTCTTCAATCCCGTCGGCCGCCATCCGTTTCACCGCTTCTTCTACCGTGTCAACCGCTATGTTCTCCGTACGTTTCAGCTTGCGGATGATCATGCGGCTCGTAAACGCTCTGTACACTCTGCACTCGGGAAATTTCCGCGAAACCTCCCGCTCGATCACATCGATCGTCTTCTCCATTGTATCGAGATGGCTTGTCCCGAAACTCACCACCAGAATTCCTTTTTTCATCTTCGATAATCCTTTCTCCATGCGCTGCTCGTTTTCCGGAGCTCAGCGCATCCGGTTGTCAGGAAGCTAAACTGTTACGTCAGAGGATCTCTATCAGCTCCTCCGCATTTCCCGGAAGATCCATATCTTCCGGGATCAGGTTTTTCTCTCTCAGTCTCTCATATATTTTCACAACGACAGGCAGCTCCAGACTTGCCTGTTCGAGCGCTTTTCTGTCCGTACACACTTCTGCCGGGGTTCCCTGCCGGATTACTTTTCCTTCATCCATCAGTACGATCTCATCTGCCCATGCATACGCATAATCAATATCGTGGGTTGCCATCAGCACTGTAATTCCTTTTCCTGACAGTCCGTCCACAATCTCCTGCACTTTTTTTGTATGCTTCGGGTCCAGCGCCGCGGCAGGCTCGTCAAGTATCATCACTTCCGGATGCATGACAAGGATATCCGCGATGGCGACCTGCTTCTTCTGGCCGCCGCTTAGGGCATGGGCGGGCCGGCCCTGAAAAGGAGTGATCTCCAGCTCCCCTATCACACGCTCTACTTCTCTGCGCGCCGTATCCTCATCAGTTCCCAGATTCAGTATGCCGAAAGAGATCTCTTCATACACGCTGGCAGAGAAAAGCTGGTCGTCCGGCTCCTGAAATACGATCCCCACTTTCCCCCTCACATCGAGGAGGCCTTTCCTTGTATACTCGACAGGTTTTCCGTCAATATATATTGTTCCTTCATCCGGCCGGCGTATCCCGTTCAGGCAGAGGAAAAACGTCGATTTGCCTGAACCGTTCCCGCCCATGAAAGCCACCTTCGCGCCCCGGCGTATCTTCAGGCTCAGACTGTCCAGCGCTTTCCCCCTGTTCCCGTCATAGGTGTAAGAGACGTTCTGTGCTTCTATTACCCAGTCTTTATCATGTTTCATCTCAATTATACTCCATCTTTCTGTATTCATCCACACAAAAGCCATACAGCAGCCAGCGCTGCCTCATACAATATGATCGCCGTGATCTCTCCCGCCTTTACCGGCCGCTCCCGCGAAAGCACTCTTATGCTGCCGTCATAGCATCTGGATTCCATCGCGTCGTAAAGGGCATCGGACCGTTTCAGCGCCAGTATGAAAAGAGAAGCCCCCATCATTCCGAAAGACCGGACTCTAGTCCTGAAGTCCCGGTTCCCGAGACGGGACTGCTGCGACACCGTAATGGAAGACGCAGTCTCGAACAGTACAAAGATAAAGCGGTAGATCAGGAGCATCAGCTCGATCAGAAGAGACGGCAGGCGGAGTTTCCTACACGTTCCGAGTATGTCTGTCATCACAGTATTAAGAGACAGAAAATACAGACAGGACACTGCGGCAAGTGCGGTCGAACATAACCTGATCCCCTGATAAATACCTGCCCGGCTTCCTGTGATATACCATTTCCCTGCAGAAAACGCAAAAGCATCCAGCGGAGAATCCGATACATTCACTACAATGGCCACTGTACCGATAAGCAGGAAAGCGAGCGGGACCGTGAGCAGTTTCATATAGCGGGAAAGGGGGATTGCTCCCTTTCCTACTGTCAGAATACCATTGACGATAAACACCAGTGCGGCTATTTTCAGTGAACGGCTTAAGATACATAATATCAGGGTCAGCACGGCATACATAAGCTTTTCCGCTGCATTTACATATCTTAATCTCGACTGATAACTCAATTTATCAATAAGGAGCATCTTCTTCTCCGGTCTTTTTCATCCATTTTCTCCGCTCCACAAAACGCCCCATAAAAAACGCGATCACTCCCACGCCGATACCGGTCTGCACACAGAAAAGCAGACTCTCCAGTTCCCCCGGGAGTTCGCCGCCCAAAACGGTCTCAAGGACAGGGGTAAACCATGGCTCATATCCCCCGTGAATCTCTTCTGCCATCGCGCTCCCCGCATCATCGGATCCGCCGAACTCAGCGCCCCTTAACGCGACTGCCGGGACAACAGCGATCAGAACAGCAATGATGAGAAGGATAATAACAGTTTTTGTATTCTTCGTCATGCTGCTCACGCCTCCTTCCCGCCGCTTAAGAATCCGATGCTCTTAAGCTCCGGTTTCGCGTAGGTCTCAAGACCGATCACAATAACGACAGTAAGTATGCCCTCAATAACAGCAAGCGGAAGCTGCGTAGGCGCGAACACGCCCAAAAACTTCACCGCTGACGCCGCCACGCCGCCTGCCTCGGACGGATAGGCGAGGGCAAGCTGAATACTTGTCACGCAGTATGTAAAAATGTCCCCTGAAAATGCCGCGAGAAAGACACAGACACGGCGGTTGACCTTAACGGCCCGGCATAATTTATAGATGCCGAAAGAAATCAGCGGACCTGCGATCGCCATGGAAAATGTATTGGCTCCAAGTGTCGTCAGTCCTCCGTGCGCAAGCAGCACCGCCTGAAAGATCAGAACGATGATCCCCGGCACACTGACCGCGGCAGGGCCGAACAGGATCGCTCCCAGTCCTGTCCCGGTCATATGAGAACAGCTCCCTGTCACGGACGGGATCTTCAAAGACGAGATCACAAAGATAAACGCCCCTGACATGGCAATCAGGGTAAGATTTCTTCTGTTTTCTTTTACTTTGTTCTTCAGTGAAATAAATCCTGCGATCAGAAACGGCAGGCAGATGACTCCCCACGCCACGCAGCAGCCTGCCGGCAGGTAGCCCTCCATGATGTGCATCGCATTGGATGCGGGCGCGACAGCACACAGCGCGGCGAACGCGATGTATGCCCTCAATAAGATTTTCTTTTTCTTCGGCATTTCTTTTTCTCCTTTTTGATCATATTCCCGTAATCCCCCAGA
Source organism: uncultured Mediterraneibacter sp. (assembly GCA_964548625.1). Taxonomy (GTDB): domain Bacteria; phylum Bacillota; class Clostridia; order Lachnospirales; family Lachnospiraceae; genus Mediterraneibacter. Next base: position 13,568 of record CAZJRY010000023.1, on the reverse strand, counting down.
CCCATTTAAAAGCGAATATTCTGACTTAGGTATCATCACAGATGTTTCTGCCTTCCCGGGACAGTTGTCCCAGTGACGTAAAATGAAACACCGCTCCTCCAATACAGCAACGGGTATTGTGCAGGATTCTCACCTGACTTCCTCGCAGTCTGTTCCGCATGACAGTCCGCAGACTTTCATGTATCTGCCGGCTTCAGACTGTGTCTTTTAAATGTATGCCGGATCTGGTTTAGCACAGTGTTGAAACACAACTGTAACACCGTACTAATATTCAATTCCCCTTCTCGCCCGGATCCCCCGGTCAAAGGGATGCTTCACCTTGCGGATTTCCGACACATAATCAGCCAGCTCCACAAGCTTTTCGTCCGGATCCCGTCCCGTCAGGACGACTTCCAGACATTTCGGTTTTTTCCTCAGAAATTTAATCGCCTCTTCCTGCGGGATCAGTCCGTATCTGTATGCTGCCATGAACTCGTCCATAATAAGGACGTCGTATGCGCTGCCTGTTATGATTTCCGGTATGCTGTGCCACAACTCCCCATATGTCTGACGCACTTCCTCTTTCCCGTCCTCTGAAAGCGTGTTGAAAAAACCATAGGATCTTTCCAGATGGATGACCGTGATCTCCGGAACCATGTCCAGAATCCTCAGCTCCCCGGACTCTTCATTTTTCAGGAATCTCGCAAAAAGCACCTTTTTTCCGCATCCCGCTGCGCGGACCGCCAGTCCTGCAGCTGCTGACGTCTTCCCTTTTCCGTCGCCGCAGTAAATGTGAATTAATCCCTGATCCATTTTATCTGTCCTCTCTGTAAGATCTTATTCATTCTAGCACAGATGATACATGTCTGACAAGAAAAAGAAACCCCGCAGCAGAAGCCGCGGGGCCTGTCAGTCTGATTATGTGATTTTAGTAACGGACATAAATCATATTGCTCTGAACAGATCCGATCGTCACCTGAGCTCCTGTGTGCGGGGCATGTATCATCTGTCCGTTTCCTATGTAGATACCGCAATGGGTAGAGCTTGTACATATGTCGCCCGGCTGCGGATCGCTTACCCGCGTCCAGCCCATGAATGTTAATGTTGTTCCGATCCTTGAATAACTTCCTGTCAGCGCGTAGCTTACCAGTCCGGAACAGTCAAAAGTATCCGGTCCGACCGCTCCCCACTCATACCAACACCCGATCTTGCTGTATGCGCGGTCTACAATGGCATTGCCCGTGCTTGCATTGTATGACGGTTCACTGCCTGAAGATCCGGTATTTGATGAAACGGTACTGCCGCCTGAAGTTGTATTGCTGCTGTCTGTAGTGTTGCTGCTGCTCTGCTGTGCGGCTGCTTCCTCCTGCTGTCTCTGCTGTTCTTCGAGCTGGCGCTGTCTCTCTGCCTCTGCCTCAGCCTCCTGGCGGTCTTTCTCTTCCTGAACCTTTCTTGCGGCTTCCTGGATCATTCCCTCCAGATCGGAAACCTCGTCTTCTTTCGAGGAAATCGTTGCATTCAGATCTTCCTGCTGCTGCCGGTACTCAGTCTCAAGGTCTTCCAGATTTGCCATTTCCGTCTCCAGCTTATCCTGAAGATTCTCGATCTTCTGAACCGTATCGGCATATTCCCGGAGCTGTTCACGGTCATACTCCTGTACGCGCTGAGAATACTCGACCTGTGTCAGCATACTGGAAATATCGCCGGAAGCCATTACCTTTTCCATCATTGCGGTTCCGCTGCCGGATTCATACATATATTTGATGCGGAGCTTCATGGCCTCATACTGCTCGTCTCTTTTCTCTTCAGCAGTCTGCAGATCTTCTTTTGCCTGAATGATCTCTTCACCTTTCGCGATCAACTGATCCTCAAGTTCCGCTGTCTTCTCAACGATCGTATCCAGTTCTGTCTGCAGATCGTCCAGTTCATCCTGTGCAGCTTCTTTCTGATCCTCAAGTTCTTCCTGTTCATTCTGAAGACTCTCCAGCGTATCGGGCGCCGCTAATACCGGAGTCACCGCCATTGAACAGGTAAGGGCCGCAGCGATAAGCGCACTGTGTACTCTTTTTCTTAATCTCATCTCCTCACCTTTTCCCCTACATATCATTTACGTACCCATATATGCATAATACAACAGAAGGACTTACTTTTCAACAATATTTCTCCAAAAATGCATATTAGTTTACTGTATGTTCAGGTTCGTATATCCCATCAGACTCTCATCGACATCCCTCGCGGCTTCGCGTCCTTCACGGATCGCCCATACAACAAGCGACTGTCCCCTGTGCATGTCGCCGGCCGTAAACACGTTCCTGATATTTGTCAGATATCTGCCCGGCTCCGTCTTAACGTTCGTACGCTCGTTGACCTCCACGCCAAACGTTTTTGTCACATACTCCTCGCTTCCCAGGAATCCTGCCGCGATCAGAACAAGATCCGCATCCACGGTATACTCGCTGCCCGGAACTTCCGCCATATACATCCTTCCGGTCTTTTCATCTTTCCTGCTCTCCAGTTTGATGAGTACGGCCTTGCAGAGTTTTCCTTTCTTGTCTTTTACAAATTCTTTGACTGTTGTCTGGTACACACGCGGATCATGTCCGAACACGGCGATCGCTTCCTGCTGGCCGTAGTCGGTCTTGCAGATTCTCGGCCACTCCGGCCACGGGTTTGTCTCCGTTCTCTGATCCGGAGCTTTCGGCATCATCTCCAACTGGAGCACGGATTTTGCGCCATGCCGGATAGAAGTTCCGACGCAGTCGTTTCCCGTATCTCCGCCGCCGATGACGATCACGTTTTTCCCTTTTGCGGAAATATATGTTCCGTCTTTGAGCTGCATATTTTGAGACCAGAGCGCTTTTGTCGTGGACTTCAGGAAATCCACCGCAAAATAGATTCCCTCCGCGTCGCGCCCCGGCGCTTTGATATCCCGGGGATGGGACGCTCCGCAGGCAAGGACGATGCGGTCATACTCTTTTAAGAGCCGGGCCGCTTTTACATCCTTTCCCACATTGCAGTTCACACGGAACTCAACTCCTTCTTCCTCCATGATCTTCAGCTTTCTGTCAATGTACTGCTTCTCCAGCTTCATGTTCGGAATGCCGTAGCGGAGCAGTCCGCCCGGTTTGTCCTCACGCTCGAATACCGTAACCAGATGTCCTCTTCTGTTGAGAAGATCCGCCGCTGCCAGTCCGGACGGACCGGAACCGACGACAGCCACCTTTTTGCCGGTACGCACCTTCGGCGGACGGGCTTTGGCATACCCCTTCTCATACGCATTTTCAATGATAGCGTATTCATTGCCCTTTGACGCTACCGCTTCCTGATTGAGTCCGCACGTACACGCGTTCTCGCAGAGAGCCGGACATACCCTGGAAGTAAACTCCGGGAAATTATTTGTCTTTGAGAGACGGTAATACGCCTCCTCCCAGTTGCCGTTATAGATCAGATCATTCCACTCCGGCACAAGGTTGTGCAGCGGGCATCCGCTGGCCATTCCCATCAGGTTTAGGCCTGACTGGCAGAACGGCACGCCGCACGCCATACACCGCGCGCCCTGCAGTTCCTGTTCCTCTTGCGGAAGAGGCGCATAGAACTCATTAAAATGCTTTATTCTCTCAAGCGGCTGTTCCGCTGTCTTGTCTTTTCTCGCATAATCCATAAATCCTGTCGGTTTTCCCACTTTTCACGCCTCCTATCTCCCGTTTTTGATCTTATTGAATGCTTCGATCTGTGCTTTTTCCCTGCTTAATCCTTTTTCTTCCATCTGAATGATCGCAGACATCATCTTCTCGTAATCTTCCGGGATGATCTTCTTGAATTTCGGAAGATAATCTTCAAAGTGATCCAGAATCCGTTTGCCCACTTCTGAGTTTGTATATGATACATGTTCCCGGATCATTCCCTTTAACTCCTGCACATCGTATTTATCGGTCACACGCCGGATCTTTACCATTGCTTTATTGACTCTCGCGTAAAGTGTGCTGTCCATATCAAGGACATATGCTATACCGCCGCTCATTCCGGCCGCAAAGTTCTTGCCGACTTTTCCGAGTACGACAACGCATCCGCCGGTCATATATTCGCAGCCGTGGTCGCCCACGCCCTCTACGACCGCGCGCACGCCGGAGTTTCTCACACAGAAACGCTCTCCTGCGACTCCGCCTACAAACGCCTTTCCGCTTGTCGCTCCATAGAACGCAACGTTTCCTATTATGATATTCTCATCAGATTTGAATTTTGTGCCATTCGGCGGGCATACGACAAGTTTACCGCCGGAGAGACCTTTTCCGAAATAATCATTGCTGTCTCCCACCAGCTCCAGCGTCAGCCCTTTCGGGATAAACGCGCCGAAGCTCTGTCCGCCTGCGCCTTTACATTTGATCACAAAACTGTCGTCTTCCAGCCCTTCCGGATATCTCCTCGTAATCTCAGATCCGAAGATCGTACCGAATGTACGGTCTGTATTGGTGACATCGAGCTCAAGACCTCTCTTCTGCCCTTTCTCCAGCGCGGGAAGGAGCTGTTTTACAAGAACTTTCTCATCCAGCGTCTTCTCAAGCCCGAAATCAAATACTTTCTTCGGATTGAAGATCATACCCTTCTTCTGCTTCGCGTACGGATTATACAGCACGCCGGAGAGGTCAAGCGCCGCCGCGCGGCCGGATGTAGGTTCGTCTTTTACTTTCAGAAGATCTGTACGTCCGACCAGTTCATCGACTGTGCGCACGCCCAGTTTCGCCATATATTCTCTCAATTCTTCCGCAATGAAGCGCATGAAATTGATCACATATTCCGGTTTTCCCGTAAAGCGTTTTCTCAGTTCCGGATTCTGTGTCGCCACGCCTACCGGACATGTATCCAGATTACATACGCGCATCATAACGCAGCCCATGGTCACGAGCGGCGCCGTCGCAAATCCGAATTCCTCCGCTCCGAGCAACGCCGCGACGGCAACGTCCCTTCCGCTCATAAGCTTTCCGTCTGTCTCGATGCGGACACGCTCGCGCAGTCCGTTCTGGATCAGCGTCTGGTGTGTCTCCGCAAGTCCCAGTTCCCACGGAAGTCCCGCGTTCTGAATAGAACTTCTCGGCGCCGCTCCGGTCCCTCCGTCATAGCCGGAGATCAGGATGACGCCTGCGCCCGCCTTTGCCACGCCCGCGGCTACGGTTCCGACGCCCGCTTCGGATACAAGTTTTACAGAGATACGCGCTTTTTTATTGGCATTCTTTAAGTCATAAATAAGCTGTGCCAGATCCTCGATCGAATAGATATCGTGATGCGGCGGCGGTGATATCAGGCTCACGCCGGGAGTTGAATGTCGGGTCTTCGCGATCCACGGATAGACTTTGCCGCCCGGCAGATGGCCGCCCTCGCCCGGCTTCGCTCCCTGTGCCATTTTGATCTGGATTTCCTGCGCGCTTACCAGATATCTTGATGTAACGCCGAAACGTCCGGATGCCACCTGTTTGATCGCGGAACAGCGGTCCGTATCCAGCCGCTCGATCTCCTCACCGCCTTCGCCGGAATTGGATTTTCCGTGGAGCCGGTTCATGGCGATGGCAAGAGTTTCATGAGCTTCCTTGGAGATAGAACCGTAAGACATGGCGCCTGTCTTAAATCTGGTAACGATGGAGTCCACGCTCTCCACTTCCTCAAGCGGAACTCCTTTCTTCGGATAATTAAAATCAAGCTGTCCTCTTAAGTTGATCTTCTCTCCTTCCGCGTCAACCATCTTAGTGTACTGCCTGAACATGTTGTAATCGCCGCGCCTTGTGGACTGCTGGAGCATGTGGATCGTCTGCGGATTGTAGAGATGCTCTTCTCCGCCGCTCTTATATTTATGACGTCCCACACTGTCAAGCGTCATGTCACCGTCGAGTCCCAGCGGATCAAACGCCTGAGTATGGAATGCCGTATAATCTTCCGCGACCGCTTCAATGCCGATGCCTCCGACACGGCTCACAGTATCTGTGAAATACCGGTCGATGAACTCTTTTCTGAGTCCGATCGCCTCAAAGATCTTTGCTCCCTGATAGGACTGGATCGTGGAGATTCCCATCTTGGAAGCAATCTTGACAATACCGTGGATCACCGCGCTGTTGTAGTCATCTACAGCCGCGTAGTAATCTTTGTGCAGCTGTTTGGACTCTATGAGCTGGCGGATGGATTCATGTGCCAGATACGGATTGATCGCACAGGCCCCGTAACCAAGCAGCGTTGCAAAGTGATGCACCTCCCTTGGCTCGCCGCTCTCCAGGATCATTGCCACGGAAGTTCTCTTCTTTGTGCGCACCAGATGCTGCTGCAGACCGGACACTGCAAGCAGCGACGGGATAGCCACATGATATTCGTCCACATCACGGTCTGTCAGGATCAGGATATTTGCGCCTCCGCGAATCACACGATCCACTTCTATGAACAGATACTCGATCGCTTTTTCGAGACTTGTATTCTTATAATACGTGATCGGGATCTCAGCTACTTTGAATCCCTCCACTTTCATATTCTTTATCTTTAAGAGGTCTGTATTCGTCAGGATCGGATTATTTACCCTGAGCATCTTACAGTTCTCTTCCTTCTTTTCCAGCAGATTTCCGTCTTCTCCGACATAAATCGTAGTTGAAGTAACAATTTCCTCGCGGATCGCATCGATCGGCGGGTTTGTAACCTGCGCGAACAGCTGCTTGAAATAGCCGAATAAAGGCTGTCGTTTCTTGGAAAGAACCGAGAGAGGCGTATCGATACCCATAGCCGCGATCCCCTCGCCGCCGTTCTTCGCCATTGTGAGGATCGAAGTTTTCACATCCTCATATGCATAACCGAAAGCTTTCTGGAGACGGGTGCATTCCTCTTTCGTATACTTCGGAATATCCACGTTCGGGATCGAAAGATCTTTCAGCTCGATCAGATTACTGTCCAGCCACTCTCCGTAAGGTTCCTCGTCCGCGTATTTTTCTTTCAGTTCTTCATCGTCGATAACTCTTCCTTCAACCGTATCGACAAGCAGCATCTTGCCCGGATGCAGACGTTCCTTCACGAGGATCCTTGAAGGATCGATATCCAGCACTCCTACTTCCGATGAGAGGATCAGATTGTCATCGTCCGTGATATAATATCTTGACGGGCGCAGACCGTTTCGGTCGAGTACCGCTCCCATCACATCACCGTCAGAGAACAGGATTGAAGCCGGACCGTCCCACGGCTCCATCATTGTCGCGTAATACTGATAGAAATCCTTCTTATTCCGGGACATGCTGCGGTTGTTCACCCACGGCTCCGGGATACAGATCATCACCGCGAGCGGGAGATCCATGCCGCTCATCACCATGAATTCCAGAGCGTTGTCGAGCATGGCCGAATCCGACCCGGAGATATTGATCGCCGGAAGTACTTTGTGGAGTTCCCCCTTAAGCCTGCCCGACTCCATTGTCTCTTCGCGGGCACGCATCTTGTCGGCATTTCCCCTGATCGTGTTGATCTCGCCGTTATGCACGATAAAGCGGTTCGGATGCGCTCTCTGCCAGCTCGGAGTGGTGTTTGTACTGAATCTCGAATGCACCATCGCGATGGCGGATTCATAATCCTCATCCTGCAGATCTCCGAAGAACTGCCTGAGCTGTCCGACAAGAAACATACCTTTGTATACGATCGTCCTGCTGGAAAGAGAAACTACATACGTATCATCGCTGCTCTGCTCGAACACTCGTCTGACCACATAGAGCCGACGGTCAAAGTCGATCCCCCGGTCGATCTTTTCCGGGCGTTCGATAAACGCCTGCATGATGCAGGGCATACATTCGACCGCCGCGTTTCCGAGAACTTCCGGGTGTACGGGCACCTCTCTCCATCCGAGAAAATTCAGTCCTTCTTTTTTGACAATAATTTCAAATATATTCTTCGCCTGATTGCGTTTCAGTTCGTCCTGAGGCAGAAAGAACATCCCGACACCGTAATCTCTCTCTCCTTTCAGGTCAATCCCAAGCGGCTTACAGACTTTCCGAAAAAACTTATGGGATACCTGCAGTAAAATGCCGACGCCGTCTCCGGTCTTTCCTTCCGCATCCTTTCCTGCTCTGTGCTCCAGGTGTTCTACGATCCTAAGCGCTCCGGCAACTGTACTGTGGCTCTTCACACCTTTAATATTTACGATCGCGCCGATACCGCAGTTATCATGTTCAAAACATTCACGGTAAAGCCCCTGCGGAATATCGCTCTTTAAGGCTTCATGCTGCGCTGTTTCCATCTGCTGACCCTTATTTTGAAAAGTTTCATTTGCTCTTCTCATGATCGCTTTCCTCTCCTTTGCGTTTTCTGAAAAAGACTATACACGATTTTTTTTTGTTTGTAAACAAGAAATTATTTTAAATTATCTGATAATTCGAAAATTATTATTTTTCTATATAGTTTTCTGATTATTTCACTTTTGATAAACATCAGTAACAATTATTGATATTCCCAATTTTCCTTTCATTTTATTGATTTATTGTCTGCTATCCGAAAAAAACGCGGCAGAAAAGCATTCTGCCGCGTACAATTCCAAATTGTTTTTTTACGAAAACACATCCGGTCTGTCGCCGTCATCCGCATACTTCTGTGACTTTACGCTTCCCGGCATCTTCCGGATCATCACAAACATCACCGAGCAGAGGAACGCTCCCGCAATGACCGACGCCGCCATCCGTATCATGTCTGCCGCCAGCCATCGGAATACACCCAGTTCCGTAAAGACAACAGACCCTGTATTGAGCAGGATATGGAGCAGTGCCGGAGCTCTGAGGGAACCGAATTTCTCATACAGATACGCGAGCAGCAGACCAAGCAGGAACGTATAGATCATCTGCGTCATGTTTGAATGCATCAGCGCGAAGAGCAGCGCAGACCATGCAGCCGAATACCGGAACTCCTGACGTTCCCGGAACCTTTTATACAAAATCCCCCTGAACATCAGCTCTTCCGCCACCGGAGAGATAATCCCCAGACCGATGATCTGTACAAGTATTCCGGCCGAGTACGAAATCTGTGCTGTCTGCTGATATCTCTCATCATAAAACGCAAGCTGTACCATCACCATCAGACAAGTCGCGGCAATGCATCCGGCAATTCCCATGACAAGCACAGGCCAGTATTTCGACAGCGGCGCTTTTTCCGGAATCCCGGCTCCGGCTCTTTGCTCCAGTTTCCGGTCGCGCGCGAACAATATCCCCGTCAAAATGATCGTACCCAGCGCGGAAAGAGCCACAATCTCTACCTGATGCCTCACAACAGCCTCAAAAGCCGGCTCAAGAGCCTGCATATATGAATCCAGCAGCTCCTGCATGGAAAGAACCGTACCGCCGCTGTCCTGCAGAACTTCCGCATACGCCTGCATGATATAAGGCATCTCTATTACAAACTGAGCCGCAAACTGGACCGCAAACTGAATCCCGAGATATCCGAGCAGCGGTCCTGCAAGGCTCCAGAACGGACTTCTTCTGTAAATCCGATTCATTTACACTTCACCTGCTTTCATGAGTATCCATGTCCTCATCTCGCTTTCACAGCCTTTGGCTGTTCCCTGTACCATCTCCGGCTTTCCGCCGCCGCGCCCGTCGAACGCCGCGTTGAATTCTTTTGCCAGCTCTCGCATATTCTGTGTCCGGCTCCCGATCACATAACGGTAGCCGTCACTGTCATTTCCGCGGAACACCGCGCATACATCGTGTCCGGCTTCCAGGACCATGTTCATGAGAATACGCATGGAATCCCCCTCGATATCCTCCGTAAAAACGCACACAGGTTTTCCGTCTTGCGGTATCGTATCCGCTTTAACGGCGATCAGCTTTTTCTCTTTTTCTCCCAGCTCATACTTCAGATTATCCGCCTCGTCTTTCAAATGCCGCACTGACTCCGCGATCTCATTTTCCTTAGCGCACAGAAGGGCAGAGATTTCGCCCGCCTGCTCCTGTTTCACCACATAGTCCTGAAGCGCCCTTACGCCGCAGAGCATCGTCACCCGGGCGCCGCCCTTGTACCGCTGCACGCGGGTCAGCTTGATCACGCCGATCTCACCGGTATGAGAAACATGGGGAGCGCAGCACGCGCACACATCATATCCCGGAATCACGATGATCCTTACCTGCCCCTCTATTTCGATCTTACTCCGGTATTCCATACCGGCAAGTTCTTCCTTCGAGGGATAGATTGTCTGTATCTCCAGATTCTTCCACACGGCCCGGTTTGCCTCCCGCTCGATCTGCACAAGCTGCTCTCTGGCAAGCTCTCCGTCAAAGTCCATCGTACAGTCCCCGCTTCCCAGATGGAACCCTACATTATTATACCCGAATGCAGAATGTACAAGCCCCGATACAATGTGTTCGCCGCTGTGCTGCTGCATCTTCATAAACCGTTCTTCCCGGTCGATCCGGCCGCTTACACATGTTCCCGGCTCCAGCGGACTCTCCAGCAGATGCAGTATCCTGCCGTCTTTTTCCTGCACGTCCGTAACCCTGACACCGCCAAGTATCCCGGTATCTGCATACTGGCCGCCGCCTTCCGGGAAGAACGCCGTACGGTCGAGCTCTGCCGCGTATCCGCCGCTATGACCCGGAAAGATAGCTGAAGGCGCCGGCCCGCAGGACAGGACTTTTGCCTCGAATTCCATGAGATGGCTGTCCTGATAAAAAAGTTTTTCTGTCATTGGCTGATTACATCCTTTCCGGCGCTTCGAACCCGAGCAGGCCGATGCATGTTTCCAGCACACGTTTTGCCAGCGTCAGAAGCGCGATATACCCGGCTTTTATCTCTTCGTTTTCTTCAGACAGGATCTTCGTCTCATGGTAGAACTTATTGAACTCATTGGCAAGTTCATAAATGTACGCGCAGAGTTTATGGGGCGCTGTCTCCTCATAAACCGCGTCAAATACGTCATTGAACTTAAGCACCTGCAGCATCAGCGCTTTTTCATACTCATTTTCTGCCGGACGCACTTTCAGGCCTTCAAGACTTCCGCCGCTTTCCTGATATTTGTTCAGGATAGACTTGATGCGCACGATCGTGTAAAGAATATACGGTCCGGTATTTCCCTCAAATGAAGTGAACCTGTCTACGTCAAACACATAATCCTTTGACGCCTGATTCGAAAGATCGCCGTACTTGATCGCGGCAAGGCCGACAATCTGTGAAGTACGCTCCGCTTCTTCCTCTTCTACCGTGCGGTTATCCATGATCTTGCGGTACATCTCCTCATCGATCTCACGGATCAGATTCTCCAGACGCATGACACCGCCCTCTCGGGTCTTGAACGGTTTGCCGTCCTTTCCGTTCATTGTGCCGAAGCCGAGGAATTTCAGTTCTGTCTCCGGGCGCACGATGCCCGTTTTCTTCGCGCAGCGGAACACCTGTGTAAAATGCAGTTCCTGACGCTTGTCTACAACATAGATCACCTTGTCCGGCTTATAATCCTCCTCACGTTCCACAAGAGTCGCGAGATCCGTCGTATCATACAGGGCCGCTCCGTCAGATTTCAGGATCATGCACGGCGGGACCTCTTTCTTGTCCGTCTCTTCCTGTACGTCAACGACAAGAGCGCCTTCGTCATAGCGCGCATATCCTTTATCCTTTAACATCTGTACCATGTCCGGAATGTATTTCTGAGCGTCAGCCTCTCCTTTCCACAGATCAAATTCCACGTTCAGCTTCTCATAGTTCTTCTTCAGGTCCGCAACCGATACATTCATAATATGATTCCAGACCGCGCGGTATCCTCTGTATCCATTCTGGAGAAGATAGGTAGCATGCAATGCTTCTTCTCTGTAATCTTCGTGTTCTTTCGCGTATGCACTTGCAGTCGGATAGATTTCTTCCAGCTCCCCGATGGTAAACGGAGCTTCCTCCGGATACGCTCCTTCGTAAGACTCGTCAAAATAGGGGAGATCCGGCTGACGCTTCTTAAGTTCCGTAATGATCAGGCCCATCTGATATCCCCAGTCGCCGAGATGTATATCCCCGATCACCCGATTTCCTTTATAGCGCAGGACCCTTTTTACACTCTCGCCGATGATCGCGGAACGCAGATGGCCTACATGCAGCGGCTTCGCAACGTTCGGACCGCCGTAGTCGATCATGATCGTCTTAGGGGTCTTTTCATCCTCAACCCCCAGCTTCTCTTCTGCAGCCATATCGTTCAGATAAGATGCCACGCTGTCTTTTGACAACTTCAGATTGATAAATCCCGGCTTCACTACATCCACCGACTCGAAATATCTGCTGTCCTTCAGATAAGGCGCCACATCTTCCGCGATCATAAACGGCGCTTTCTTATATTTCTTCGCTCCCGCCATCGCTCCGTTGCACTGATATTCGCACAGATCAGGGCGGTTGGAGAGAGTCACCTTCGCAAGCTCTTTGTCATAACCCGCCTTTGCAAACGCCTCCTCCATCTCTATTGTGATATATTCCAGTAAAGCCTTCACTATCTTCCACACTCCTCTTTAATCCGTATGAAAGATATTCTATCATGTATAAAGGAGGACGGCAAGTTTTCATTGGGAAAAGTCAGCGAATTCCTCCGGCAGACATAAATAGGTGCAGATAAATCTGCTGTCTTGTGAAAACTCCTGCTTTATTTTATAATAAAGCATATTCCGTTACAAAAGGAGAGTCATTATGATACTTGGTTCACATGTGGGCATGAGCGGTAAAGAAATGCTCCTCGGTTCCGCGAAAGAAGCTGTTTCCTATGGAGCCGACACTTTTATGTTCTATACCGGAGCGCCTCAGAATACAAAGAGAAAAGAAATCAGCGAACTGAATATTGATCCGGCATGGGAATATATGAAAGAGCACGGGATCCGGGATATCATCGTTCACGCGCCGTACATTATCAACCTGGGAAATTCTGTAAAACCGGAAACCTTTTCCCTCGCGGTTGAATTCCTCGCGAAAGAGATCGAGCGCACGATAAGCTGCAGGAGTCACATACTTATCCTCCATCCGGGCGCGCATGTGGGCGCCGGAGTTGAAGCAGGCATCTCGCAGATCATCAAAGGGCTCAATGAAGTGCTTACTTCGCACACAGACTGTTTTATCGCGCTTGAGACCATGGCCGGAAAGGGAACCGAGATCGGCCGGTCTTTCGAAGAGCTGGCACGGATTTACGACGGCGTAACACATAACGATAAACTCAGGGTATGCTTTGACACCTGCCACACGAGTGACAGCGGTTATGACATCATCCATCATTTTGATGATGTTATGAACGGTTTTGACCATGTGATCGGGAAAAAGCAGATTGCCGTATTTCATATCAACGACAGTAAAAATGTACCGGGAGCCGCAAAAGACCGTCATGAGAACATCGGCTTCGGCGAAATCGGATTCGACGCGCTCAGTTATATCGTTCATCATCCTGATTTCGAAGAAATCCCGAAAATACTGGAGACGCCGTACATTCCTTCTGCCGATGCGCCGAAGAAATCCTACGCCCCGTATAAATATGAAATTGAAATGCTGAGAAAAGGCGTATTTGACCCGGATATGAAAAAAAGCTTCACAAAGCTGACAGGCAAAACAGCTCATGAAGCATCCGCTTATGAAAACAGCGTCTGAGC
>CAZJRY010000022.1:0-24470 GCA_964548625.1 uncultured Mediterraneibacter sp. | reverse complement strand
TGAAGCGCTGTCTCATCCCAATCAGGATATCAGACTGGAAAAACAGATATGGGCCAAAGAATAAAACAGGCGGTATCAGTAAATTGCTGATACCGCTTAATTAATATATCCTAGCATTATTATTTGATATGTCTTTTGATGGCATCAAAACTTTCAGTGCTGATCACGTGTTCAATCCTGCATGCGTCTTCAACGGCAACCTTCGGATCAACCCCGAGGCGGGTAAGCCAGGAGGAGAGAAGTGTGTGGCGTTCATAGATACAGTCGGCAATTTCTTTCCCGGATTCGGTAAGAGTAATATATCCCTCCGGGGAAACTATAATATGACCGCTTTCTCTTAATTTTTTCATAGCAACGCTGACGCTGGACTTTTTAAAATTCAGTTCCGTTGCAACATCTACGGAACGCACTACGGGGAGACGCTGGCTTAAGATCAGGATTGTTTCCAGATAGTTTTCAGCAGATTCATTTCCGTGCATCGATTTCACCTCGCTCTGATTATTGAAATGCTTTTGACTTAGTATAGCATATTCGTCCAACATCGGCAAACTTTAAAAATTTAAAATCAGTCCTTGACAACCAACAAAGGTTAGCATATACTAACTATTGAAAAGAAACTAAATGAAAAATATTATCAATCTCAACTGCGAGATTCTTAATATTTATATGGAAAGAGGGTTTTCTTATGCCACTTACGATGGCAGCCATAGGCGAAGTAAATACGATCCGGAGAGTCGGAGGGAATGATGAGACGAAAAGGTTTCTTGAGAATCTCGGATTTGTGGCAGGGGCGGAAGTCACTGTGTTATCTGCAATCGGCGGCAATGTGATCGTAAACATCAAGGATTCACGTGTCGCCATTAATGCTGATATGGCGCGGCATATCATGATCTGATCTGTTATGTCCGTTGTATATTTATACATAGTAAGCTAAGCTAGGAAAGGAGATAACCGTTATGACATTGGGTGATGCAAAAGTGGGAAGCACTGTTGTTGTAACTAAGATAGAAGGGGACAGTGCTTATAAGCGTCGTATCATGGATATGGGGATCACAAAAGGGAGTGAACTTTATATCAGAAAAGTGGCGCCCTTGGGCGATCCGGTTGAGATCACGGTCCGCGGATATGAATTGTCTGTAAGGAAGAACGACGCACAATGTGTGCAGGTAAAATAGGCCTGCAGTCCAACCGAAATACAGCTATATTTTAAGGAGGTATAAAGGAATGGCAATAAGAATTGCACTCGCCGGAAACCCGAACTGTGGTAAGACGACGATGTTCAACGCGTTGACCGGCGCGAACCAGTATGTTGGAAACTGGCCGGGAGTTACGGTTGAGAAAAAAGAAGGTAAAGTGAAGAGCAAAAAGGCAAAAGGGGAGGAAGTCATAGTAACTGACCTGCCGGGAATCTATTCCCTTTCCCCGTATACACTGGAGGAGGTTGTCAGCCGTGACTATGTGCTGAACGAGAATCCGGATGTAATCATCGACCTTGTGGATGCTACGAATATTGAGCGTAACCTGTACCTGACGACACAGCTTATCGAGACCGGAGTACCGGTGGTTATTGCTCTTAACATGGTTGACCTGATCGAAAAGAGAGGCATGAAGATCGATACAAAGCGTCTTTCCATGCTGCTTGGCTGTCCGATCATTGAGACGTCTGCCCTGAAGCAGAGAGGACTTTCCGAGTTGATCGACGAAGCGGTGAAAGTGGCAAAGAAAAAAGAAGTCAGCCTTCCGGGAGAGATTTTCTCGAAGGAGATGGAGAGCGCGGTTTCGGAAGTAAAGGATATGCTTCCGGAAACGATCACAGTCGATAAGAGAAGATGGTATGCCGTCAAGTTCCTTGAGAATGACAGCAAGGTGGTTGAGAGCGTAAAGCTTCCCGCATCGGCAGTGTCTGCGGTAGCTGATCTCAGAGGGAAGATTGAGAAAAAGCATGACGATGATATGGAAAGCATTATAACGGACGAACGTTACAAATACATACAGCAGATCGTCAAGACAACGGTCCAGAAAGGGCAAGAAATGCTGACAACATCCGATAAGATCGACCGTATCGTTACAAACCGTATTCTCGGTATTCCGATCTTTATCGTTATTATGTGGGCGGTTTATTATGTATCTGTCACAACAGTAGGTACATGGGTAACAGACTGGACGAACGATGTGTTCGTCGTTGCGATCCAGGACGTCGTGACCGGATTTTTGGAAGCTGTCGGAGCCGGAGATCTGGTGCTGGGACTTGTAGTGGATGGCATCATTGGCGGACTTGGAGCCGTACTCGGATTCGTCCCGCAGATGGCAGTGCTGTTCCTGTTCCTGTCCATCCTTGAAGACTGCGGCTATATGGTACGTATCGCGTTTGTCATGGACCGTGTGTTCCGTCATTTCGGACTGTCCGGAAAGAGCTTTATCCCGCTCCTGATTTCCTCAGGATGTGGCATTCCGGGTATTATGGCTTCCAGGACGATCGAGCAGGATAATGACAGACGCCTGACGATTATGACCGCAACCTTTATCCCGTGCGGCGCCAAGCTTCCGGTTATTGCCCTTATGGGCGGTGTTATAGCAGGCGAGGCGACCGGATACACAGAGAGTTCATTTATCGCTCCTCTGATGTATTTCATCGGAATTATCGCAGTGCTTGTCGCGGCGATCATCCTGAAGAAGACAAAACCGTTCTCAGGAAAACCGGCGCCGTTTGTTATGGAACTCCCGCAGTATCATATTCCGCAGGTTAAGACAGTACTGTTTCACGTATGGGAGAGACTGAAAGGCTTCATCATCAAAGCCGGGACGATCCTGTTCCTTGCATGTGTAGTAATGTGGTTCCTTGGCGGGTTCGGATTTACCGACGGCGGATTCGGCATGGTAGAGGACAGCGCAGACAGTCTTCTGGCGGCGGTCGGAGGGGTTATCGCGCCGATCTTCATTCCTCTCGGATTTGGCGAGTGGCAGACGGTTGCTGCATCCCTTTCAGGATTTACGGCAAAAGAAGCGATCGTATCTACCATGGGCGTTCTTGCAAATGTAGCGGGAGATACGGAAGATGCGGTAAATGTGGCCGGCGGTGTTGCGGCATGGTTCCCGACAACAATGGCAGCATTCTCATTCCTGCTGTTCAACCTGCTTGACTCTCCGTGCCTGGCGGCGATCGCTACGATGGCACAGCAGATGCAGTCCAGAAAATGGTTCTGGTTTGCGATCGTGTTCCAGAACGTGTTCGCATATGTGATATCTCTCACAGTATACCAGATCGGTACATTTGTACTGGGCGGTGGATTTACAGTCGGTACGGTATTCGGATTCATCTTTGCGATTATCCTGCTTGTACTGCTGTTCAGACCTGATCCGTATAAGGATCAGAAAGTATATTCCAAACGTTCTGTACAGAATGCGTAAAGGTAAAGCTTTTTGAATTAAAATATTTCCGGCGGGGCAGAGGGCTCCGCTTGACAAAAGAGGAGACAGCCGGATACATACATGTGTCCGGCTGTTCTTTCAATATGGACAATGCATTTGTCAGATATACAGAAAGAAGGTGTGAGCATGATCGCTGATGTTATAATTCTGGCGCTGATCCTGGGGTACTGTGTTTTTCTCATTTACAAAGGCTATAAAAACAAAAAGGCGGGGAAACCGGTGGGATGCGCAGGATGCAGCGGAAACTGCGGATCGTGCGGCGGATGCCCGGCGCATCCGGTTTCTATGCCGGATAAGAAATGAAAGGCGGATGTGACATGGGAGATTCAACAGGATCGATGTTCTATGCATTTGGTGCTTTTCTGCTCATATATATTATAGGAGCGACGATCTATCAGATTTATCTGTGGATCAAAAAAAGAAAAGACCGCAGGAAATTTGAAGAAGACTGACATAAGATTTTAAAAGAACAGATTAAAGAGGGATAATTATGGTTGATGCGATTATTATACTTCTCGTAGTAGTATTGCTTATATTTGCGCTGAAAGGATCGATCAAACATTTTAAGGGTGAAGGCCCGTGCTGCGGAGGCGGTTCCGGCTCCGGCAAATCTTCAAAGGAAAAGATACTTGACGGTCCGGTAGTCGGACGGCGTACAATCAAAATTTCCGGCATGCACTGCCGGAACTGTGCCAACAGTGTGACAAATGCGCTCAACGCGCTTGACGGAGTCGCGGCAAAAGTAAATCTTAGTGAGAATTGCGCGGAAGTCTCCTACGACCGTTCGGTTGATGAAATTGAATTAAGGCAGGCCGTGGAAAAAGCCGGTTATGAGGTGGTCAGTATTTCATAAATACAGTACGGGAAGTTAATAAAATCAGGAGACAGCTTTGAGTAAGAAAGATCAGATCATTGAAAAACTGAAAGAAAACGGATGCCGCATTACAAAGCAGCGCCTTATGCTCATAGACATTATCCTTGAGAATGACTGCTCAAGCTGCAAGGAGATTTTCTATAAAGCGTCAAAGGCGGATGATAAGATCGGCGTCGCCACTGTGTACCGTATGATCAATGCGCTTGAAAGTATCGGGGCGATCAGCCGGAAGAATATGTATAAAGTTGAGTGCTCTGAGAACTGTGAGGCGGAGAGCGGCTGTGAGATCACGCTGGACGATAATACGATCTGCCGTCTTTCCCCGGGAAAGTGGAATAGAGTGGTCCGGGAAGGCATGAAACAGTGCGGGTATCTGAAAGATCAGAAAATAGCAAAAATAAAAGTCGGAAAGTGACCGGTGTTTTGGAGAGTATACTTTGTATTTATTTGAATTTGCCTTCAAAACAGCCGGTTGCTTTTGCTTAAGCCGCATATGACGGAGAAGTGATAAGATTTATCGATAGAAAGTGTTAGAATTGACTAGCCAGTAAGCCGGGAGATATGATGTGACAGAACCCGATGATTCTATATATTATTCAACAAGGGAGTGATATAGCTGTGAAACAACACAGATTCTGGGCGTGGGCCGCGGTCTTTTGCTTCGTGATGGTATTCTATACAGGCTATAAGCACAAATAAGTCAGACACTATAAATGGTTCAGACACACAAGGAGGTACTTAATTATGATCAGTGTTTCAACATTAAAGAAAATCGGATTATTCGCAGGAGGCGTCCTGTTCGGAACAGCGGGAGTGAAAGTGCTCTCAAGCAAGGACGCGAAGAAAGTATATACGAACTGCACGGCAGCGGCTCTGCGCGCGAAAGACTGCGTGATGAAGACAGCGACGACAGTACAGGAGAATGCGGAAGACATTCTTGCGGAAGCTCAGCAGATCAATGAAAAGCGGGCCGCGGAAGAAGCTTCGGCGGTTCAGGAGGATGAGAGCGGAACCAAGATCAGTGGTGCAAAAGACAGCAGTACAGAGACTGTATAGCAGGCTATGAAATTTATTATAAAGCATGAGATTAAAGGCCGTCTGCGTATTCACGTTGTTCAGGGGAGAATGACGTGTGCGCAGGCGGATACTCTTTGCTGGTTTCTCGGCAGACAGAAATGTGTGACAGACACAAAGGTATATGAGCGCACCGCAGATGCCGTGATCAGTTACACGGGAAGCCGCGAAGAGGTGATCGCAGCACTCAAAGGGTTCAGTTATGAGAATACGGAAGTTCCCGAAAATGTGCTGTCAAGCTCCGGAAGAGAGCTGAATTCATCATATCGGGAACAGCT
The DNA here is from genome assembly GCA_964548625.1 of uncultured Mediterraneibacter sp. GTDB lineage: Bacteria > Bacillota > Clostridia > Lachnospirales > Lachnospiraceae > Mediterraneibacter. The sequence continues at coordinate 18,815 of CAZJRY010000022.1, read as the reverse complement.
GCTCACAAGGGTGATCCTGCATTACGGCAGTAAGCTCTTTATTCCATATCCTGTCCGGAAAGTATGGCTGATGTTCAAGGCGTTCCGCTATATATGGAAAGGGCTCAAATGCCTCGCAAGGCGGAAGATCGAAGTGCCTGTCCTTGACGCGACGGCTATCGGGGTGTCTGTGATCCGGGGCGATTTTAATACGGCAGGCTCAGTCATGTTCCTGCTCGGCATCGGAGAATTACTGGAGGAGTGGACACATAAGAAGTCCGTGGGAGATCTTGCCAGAAGCATGTCGCTCAATGTAAAGAAAGTATGGCTTAAAAACAACGGACAGGAAGTGCTTGTCAGCGCATCGGATATCCAGCCGGGCGATACGGTAGTCGTCCACATGGGAAATGTAATCCCTTTTGACGGCGAAGTATCAGGGGGAGAAGGCATGGTCAACCAGGCTTCCCTGACAGGCGAGCCGCTTCCGGTAAAAAGAGAAAAGGGCAAGACGGTCTATGCGGGAACTGTCCTGGAAGAAGGCGAGCTTGAGATTCTTGTGAAAGCAGTATCCGGATCGACAAGGTTCGAGAAGATCGTGACCATGATCGAAGATTCCGAGAAACTGAAATCCGCACTGGAGAGTAAAGCGGAACATCTGGCAGATACGCTTGTGCCGTATACACTTCTCGGCACAGGCATCGTCGGTCTTGTCACCCGCAGCGTGACAAAGGCTCTTTCTGTCCTGATGGTGGATTTCTCCTGTGCGCTGAAGCTCGCTATGCCGATCACGGTTCTCTCAGCGATCCGGGAGGCGGGACAGTACGGCATTACGGTGAAAGGCGGGAGATATCTGGAAGCAGTGGCAGAGGCCGACACGATCGTATTCGACAAGACCGGTACGCTGACGAAGGCGAAGCCGACAGTGAAAGAAGTAGTTATCTTTGGAAACTGTCCCGAAGACGAGGCGCTCCGCATCGCTGCCTGTCTGGAAGAGCATTTTCCACATTCCATGGCGAAAGCAGTGGTGGACGCAGCGAAAAAGAGAAAGCTCTATCACGAAGAGATGCACTCGAAAGTGGAGTATGTGGTGGCGCACGGGATTTCTTCTCATATTGAAGATAAGAAAGTCGTCATCGGAAGCAGCCACTTTGTCTTTGAAGATGAAAGGTGTATGATATCAGGCGGCATGCAGGAGAAGTTCGATGCGCTGCTTCCGGAGTATTCCCATCTGTATCTTGCGATAGACGGGGAACTGACGGCAGTTATCTGTATCGAAGACCCGCTCAGAGCAGAGGCGGCTGAAATGATAAAACTCCTCAAAGAAGAGGGGCTGAAAAAGGTTGTTATGATGACCGGAGACAGTGAGCGCACGGCTGCCGCCATTGCGCGGCGCGTGGGCGTGGATGAGTATTACTCGGAAGTCCTTCCGGAAGATAAAGCCCGATTTGTAGAGAAAGAGAAAGCGGAAGGCAGGAAGGTCATTATGATCGGAGACGGGATCAACGATTCTCCGGCGCTGTCTGCCGCGGATGCAGGTATTGCCATCAGCGACGGGGCGGAGATCGCGAGGGAGATCGCGGACATCACCATTGCTGCGGATGATCTGCGGGTGATCGTGACACTCAAGCGTCTTGCCAATGCCATGATGAAGCGCATCCGGCACAATTACAGAGGAATCGTCGGGATCAATTCGGGGCTTATCGCCCTCGGCGTGGGCGGTGTGATCCAGCCCACGACGTCGGCGCTCCTGCATAACACATCGACGCTGGCGATCAGTCTGAAGAGTATGCAGGATTTGCTGTCGGAGGAAGAAATTTAAAATATAAAGCAATAAAGAGGAAACCCCTGCGGCCTGATAAGATACTATTTATCTTTCCATAGCCGCAGGGGTTTTTATGAATATTTTCTTTTATAAATCTGTATAGACAACAGACAGCTCACCACAAAGATCACTGCAGAAGCAGGCAGCAGAAACCAGAGGCGGACGGCCGTATCCATTGAGGTATAGCTCTCTATTCCGAAGAGCACGGTAGAGCTTCCGTACAGACCGCCCAGGATTGTGGCTGCTGCGACATATATGATCGTGCCGATCTTTTTCCCCAACAGGAAGTAGAAGACATATACAACAGAAGTAAAGATAAGAGATACGCAGATACCCAGGCCCCAGACTGTCAGCGCCTCCTGCAGTGTGACCAATGGGCGGAGGTATACATTCGACAGCGCATAGATCAGGGCAAGCAGCACACTGATACCTGTACATATCAGAGCAAGCAGATATTTCGAGATCACGATCTCTGCTTTTGTCAGAGGGAAAGTGATCTGAAGCTTATGAAAATTCGCTTTCTCGTCCTGCTCGTAAGAACCCTCCAGCGTGGCTGAACCGAACAAAATACTCAGAAGCATCGTATAGATTATGAAAGCATAGTTTGTATCGATAAATATCATCGCAAGTCCGATGACCAGCGCTCCGAATATATAGGATGCAAGGTTTTTCTTTATGTAAAAATTCTCATATAAATCTTTGAGCATGATTCCTTTCATTTCACTTTTTCTCCTTTTACGTAGAATAGCATGATATCTTCGACAGATGCGTTTTCCATCGGAATATCCTGGAATACCTGACGCAGTTTTGCACGGTTTTTCACAAGCACACGGTAGCTGTAAGGCTCTTTTTTGTATGCCGCGATGTCGTCCCGGCTTAAGGTGTCGAAGAGTTCCTGTCCGCAGGTGATGATACCGTAGTCATTGCGGATCTCGTCATAGGTCTTGATAAACTGCATCTTTCCCTCATGGAGATAGGCGATGTAGTCGGCAATCTTGTCAAGGTCGCTGGTGATGTGGGAGGACATGAGTACCGCATGGTTCTCGTCTTCGGTAAACTCTCGTAAAATATCCGGGATCTCGTTGCGGAACACAGGATCAAGGCCGCTTGTAGCTTCGTCCAGAATCAGGAGCTTCGGGTGATGGCTTAATGCCGCGGCAAACTCCAGTTTTACCCGCATACCTGTGGAGAGCTTTTTGATTTTCTTTTTCTCCGGCAGATTGAACCGTTCCAGATATTCTGAGAAGAGGGGGGCATCCCAGTTCTTGTATACTTTGGAGAGGATGTGCCCGATGATCTTAGGAGTCAGGCTGACGTCATAGTGGGAATCGTTGAAAATGACGGCAATGTCTTCCTTGATCTTCTTACAGTGAGTCTTCATGTCCAGTCCCAGCATTGCCGTGAGACTGGATTCGCAGTCTGCGATGCCGAGGATGGAGTTGATAAGCGTTGATTTCCCGGCTCCGTTCTCCCCGATCAGGCCCATGACCGTGCCCCGGGGCAGTGCGAATGAGATATCGTCCAGAGTAAAACCTTTATAACGTTTTGTCAGATTTCTGACTTCGATTGCATATTCCATAATGCTGCTCCTTATATGAAAGTATTCAGAATGTTATTCGTCTTCGTATACGACTTCCAGTGTCGCTTTCAGTTCTTCCAGAGTCAGGCCGTTCTCGCGCCCGAGAGCAGCGGCGTCGGAGAGCAGTTTCTCGATCCGCCGCAGGTTCTCCTCTTTGATGAAATCCTGATTCTGTGTGGATACAAAGGTGCCTTTTGCCGGCACCGTGACGATAAATCCGTCTCTTGACAGGTCGTCATAAGCCCTCTGGGTAGTGATGACGCTGACATGGAGATCCTTTGCCAGCTTCCGCATGGAGGGCATGGGCTCCCCGGGTTTTAAGGTTCCTTTCATGATCATTTCCTTGATCAGGGAAGTGATCTGTTCGTAGATTGGCCGGTCGCTTGCATTGCTTAAAATAATTTCCATATATTCACCTCTCAAATCCGTTCCTGAGGTACAGAATGAGAAAAAGTATGACTGACTTCATTTTCCTGCTCCTTTGTTTATACTGTACTTATCAGATAAGTACAGTATAGCAGCGTATGTACTGTCTGTCAATATTAAATATATACAGTTATGAAATTTTTCTGCTGTGAGTCGGATATCCGAGTGTCTGTTCAGGAAGGCTTGACCATCCATGCGTCTGCCCTCCGTTATCCGGCAAATTCGGCAGCATCAGCAGCCGCGTTGTCCGCAGTGTCGTCAAACGGTGCAAATTCTCTTGAAACAAGCTCATTGCCGTCACTGTCCAGATAACGTACGACTACAACAGGATCGTTTACATTGATTACTTCCGGAAGAACCTCCGCGACAGATTCAAAGGCGGAAGCCTGTGAATCGAGTGTGGATTCAAGAGATGCCGTATCCATGGCGGCAGAGAGATCAGGATCGTCAATCTTGAAATCGTAGATCAGCCTGTTATCTTCTGCTGTCAGTTCCATGGACATTCCCGTTCCTTCGAGAGATTCCGTCTGAGACGCAAGCTTCTCCTGCATCAGTTCGGATTCAACGAATTCCTGTATCGAAGCATACTTGTCTGTTACGGTTCCATCATCTTCTGCCGTATCATCTTCAGCGGCAGCGCCGTCTTCTGAAAGCGCGCCCTGCTCTGTCTGCACACCGTCATCGGAAGTGCCGGAGGCATCATCCGAGCCGGTGCATGCAGTGAGGGTAAATGACAGCGTCATGACACACATGGACAGAAACATGTTACGGATGTTGTTTTTCATAATCGTTTTCCTCCTTCATGGTTTTTTTAGTAGGGACATTATGTCACACCGACACAGTATTATCAAGCCGGACGATAAACAATTTGCATTTTTCTGAAAAGAAGTGTATAGTAACTATTGTGCAATCAATATACAGATACAGGCAGCGTTTTGACGGCGCTGCCATTCCTATATATATGTACAGGAGGAGACGACTTGGGACAGATCCATACGATCGGCATCCCCAGAGGGCTGATGGCTTACCGTGACGGGGTGCTGTGGAAGAAGTTTTTTGAAGAACTGGGATTCCGGTGTGTCGTCAGTCCGAAGAGTGACAGAGAGATACTGGAAAGAGGGACTGCAAGGGCAGTCGATGAGACATGTCTTCCATTTAAGATGTATCTCGGTCATGTGATCTGGCTGCTCGGAAAATGCGATGCCGTGTTTGTTCCACGGACAGCCGGGTATGACGCGAGAGAGAAAATGTGTACACGATATGAGGCTCTGCCCGATCTTGTGAGAAATATTTTCCGTGGGGAGCAGATCCGGGTGCTTACGGTCAGCTATGACTGGTATATGAATACAACAGAAGAAAAAGTATATCTGGAGCTGGGTGCTGTCCTCGGAAAGACGAAAAAAGAAGCGAAGAAGGCATACAGCCGCGCAAAGAAGGCCCGGGACATGTGGCTGAAGGCAAGGATAAAAGGGCAGGATCAGATTTCGGACAGCGGGAAGAACAAGGTGCTGCTGGCCGGTCATCCGTATGTCCTCCATGATACATGTATGGGAGGGGAGCTGGCGTGTATCCTCCGGAAAATGGACGCGGACGTGTTGTATACAGATTATGTTGACAGGGAGAACGCTCTGAAGAAAAGCTATGATCTCTCCCGGGTAATGCCGTGGATCATCAACAGGGAGATCACCGGAGCGCTGTTCATGCTCAGGAAGAAAGTGGACGGGATCATTCTGGTGAGCGCCTATCCCTGCGGTCCTGATGCGCTTGTCAATGACATGCTGATAAGAAAGCTGAAGAATATCCCGGTCTTGAGTCTCACTCTGGACGCCCAGAGCGGTACGGCGGGGGTGGAGACGAGAATAGAAAGTTTTATGGATATCATCCGATATCAGAAAGCAGGCGGCTATGCAAATCATGATTGATGACAGAAAGAAGATCGCGTTTCCAAGGTTCAGTCATTACGGATATGCGATCAGGTATATAGTCGAGCAGGCGCTCGGCGCAAAGTATGTCATGCTTCCCCCTGCGACGAAACGGACAACGGAACTGGGCAGCAGGTACAGTCCGGACTATGCGTGCGCGCCTTTTAAACATACATTGGGAAGTCTGATCGAGGCGCTGGAAGCCGGGGCCGACGTGCTGCTGGAGACCGGCGGACTGTGCAGACTGAACTATTATGGAGCCCTGCAGAAAGAGATCATCCGGGAGCTGGGCTATAAATGTGAGTTTATCAACCTTGCGGAATACATGACCGGAAAGAAAAGCGAATGGCTGAAGCTGGCAAAGAAGCTGAGTCCGAAGCTCAAACCCGCGAAGTTTACGACAGGAGCCTATGAAGGTGTGAAGATGGCGGAATACATGGATGAGATCGAGGAGATCTATTACCGGAATTCCGCGTTCGAGACGGAAAAGGGCAGCTATAAAAAAGCATATCGCCAGTTCCTGCTGAAGATGCAGACGGCCGAGAACCGGCAGGAGATCCGGGAGGGATATCAGGCGGCCAAGCAGGCGTTTGAGGAGACCGGGACAAGGATTCCGGAACATCCGGTCAGGATTGGTATCGTGGGGGAGTATTTCACGGTCATGGACGCTCAGGCAAACAATTTTTTGCAGCAAAAACTTGTAAATCTCGGCGCTTCGGTCTATCGGTTCCTTAATGTGACAAACTGCCATTTCCGGGCAAAAGAACCTGCGCTCAGACCGAGGATAAAGGAGTATGCGGATTACAGTATGGGACCTACGACTACATGGACGATCAATGCGGCGCTTGACTACGCGAAACAGGGCTTTGACGGGATCGTGCATGTGAAATCTTTCGGATGTACGCCGGAGATGGATGCGATTCCGGTACTTCAGAATATAGGCAATGATTATCACATTCCGATCCTGTATCTGAGTTACGATACGCAGGAGAGCGATACAGGGCTGGACACAAGGCTGGAGGCATTTTATGATATGCTGGAGAGAAAGAAGAAGGTATTACGATGAAAAAGAAAGCGTATCTCGGGATTGATATCGGTTCCATTTCGACAAAAGGCGTAATTATAGATGAGAATGACAGGTTTCTCGCAGAGTGTTATCTCTGGACCGAGGGAAATCCGACAGAAGCGACAAAGAAAGTGCTGCACTCATTAAACGAGCAGTTTGACGGGGAATCATACAGGATCGTCTCATCGGGAACTACGGGAAGTGCGAGAAAACTGGTGGGAAGTATGATCGGCGCCCAAGTAGTGAAAAACGAGATCACGGCTCATGCAGTGGGAACAACCACACTGCATCCGGACGTGCGGACGATACTTGAGATCGGCGGGCAGGATTCCAAGATCATCTGCGTGGAGAACGGAGTGGCTGTGGATTATGCCATGAATACACTGTGCGCGGCGGGAACCGGCGCTTTCCTTTCAAGTCAGGCGCACCGCCTCGGCGTGGAAGTAGAAGAGTTCGGCGGGATCGCATTGAAAGCGAAGAAAGCGGCTCCTATCGCGGCGCGCTGTACGGTGTTTGCGGAATCCGACCTGGTACACAAGCTTCAGGTCGGATGCCCGAAAGAAGAGATCATTGCCGGACTCTGCAAGGCAGTGGCGGGCAACTATCTCAATAATGTGGCAAAGGGCAAGAAGATCGCGGCGCCGGTCGTTTTTCAGGGCGGTGTGAGCAAGAATGCGGGCGTAGTGCATATGTTTGAGGAAGAGTTGGGAATGCCGGTTCTTGTGGACGAAAAAGGTCATCTTATGGGTGCGTTCGGCATTGCCGTTCTGGCAAAAGAACAGCAGGATGAAAGCGAGTTCTCTTTTGACGTGGCGGAGATGGAGTTCAAGACAAGGGAGGTCATCTGCGGGAAATGCGCCAATCACTGTGAGATCATATGTGTGTACCGGGAGGGAAAGCTGATCGACTCATGGGGGAACCGGTGCGACAATGGAGCAGTCAGAAATATTTAGTATATTCAAGTTTCAAAGAGAGGTGTGGAAGAATGACGATAGAAGAATGGCTGGGGGAAGAAAATCAGCTCGGGACAGACATCTGGACCAAAAAGTACTGCAATGAAGGAGAGAGCTTTGACCACTGGCTCCGTCGGATCAGCGGCGGCAATGAAGAGATTGCGGAATATATCCGGCAGAAGAAGTTCCTGTTCGGCGGACGCATCCTCTCCAACAGAGGGTTGGATCAGCAGGGAAGAAAAGTGACATATTCCAACTGTTATGTGATCGATCCGCCGGAGGATAATATCGAGAGTATCTTTGACTGCGCGAAGAAACTGGCCCGCACATACAGCTACGGCGGGGGCTGCGGCATCGATATCTCCAAACTGAGTCCCCGGGGCGCAAAGATCAACAATGCGGCGAAAGAGACCAGCGGATCCGTGTCTTTCATGGAGCTCTATTCTCTTGTGACCGCGCTGATCGGACAGAACGGTCGAAGAGGAGCCCTTATGATCTCGATCGACTGCTCGCACCCGGATGTGGAGGAGTTTATCGATCTGAAGACAGATCTGGAGAAAGTGACAAAAGCAAATATCTCCGTCCGTATTCACGAGGACTTCATGGAGGCTGTGAAGAATGATGATGATTATCCCCTCCACTACACAAGGGAGGCGACGGGAGAGGTTATAGAAAAGTCTGTAAATGCGCGGGAGCTGTTCCGCCGGATCGCGGAGACGAACTGGGACTATGCGGAACCCGGAGCCCTCTTCTGGGACCGTATTGAGAACTGGAATCTGCTGAGCAACACAGAGGAATTTTCCTATGCGGGCGTTAATCCGTGCGCGGAGGAGCCGTTGCCGGCAGGCGGAAGCTGTCTGCTCGGAAGCATCAATCTTTCGGAATTTGTCCAGAATCCGTTTACGGATCATGCCGAATTTGATTTTGAAGGATTCAAACACTGTGTTGCGGTCTCCGTCCGTGCGCTCAATGAAGTGCTGGAAGAAGGGCTTCCTCTGCATCCCCTGAAAGAGCAGAAAGACAGCGTGGGAGAGTGGAGACAGATCGGTCTGGGCATCATGGGACTGGCAGACTGCCTGATCAAACTGGGGCTTACTTACGGTGAAGAAGACGCGGTCAGTATGTGTGATAATATCGGATTCGCGATGGCAGATTCCGCAATCGCCGCTTCTGCGCTTCTGGCAAAGGAGAAAGGTTCGTTTACAAAATGCAATATAGAAGAGATCATATCCACACCGTTTTTTAAGGCAAATACATCTGAGAAGACAAGGGAACTGACACGAAAATACGGTTTGAGGAATTCCCAGCTCCTTACGATCGCTCCGACGGGCACACTCTCTACTATGCTTGGAATCTCCGGAGGTATCGAGCCCGTTTATGCGAATTATTACGAGCGCAAGACAGAATCCCTGCACGGCACGGATGTTTACTATAAAGTCTATACAAAGATCGTAGAAAGCTATATGAAACAGCAGGGGCTGAAGAGCGATTCGGAACTTCCGGATTATTTCGTGACAGCAATGACTCTGGATTACCGTCAGAGGATCGATATGCAGTCTGTATGGCAAACGCATATCGACGCTTCTATCAGTTCCACGGTAAATGTGCCGAACCGCTTTACGGTGGAAGAAACAGAAAGCCTCTATCTGTATGCGTACGAGAAGGGACTTAAAGGTATCACGATCTTCCGTGACGGGTGTAAGAGGATCGGTATTCTTAATACAAGTGAGAAGAAAGAGGCTAAGAAAGTATCCGCGGGAGAAGGACTTAAGAGAGGAGAGATCCTGCTTGTCACGGACGACGTGGTCGGTAAGAAGAGAAAGCTGACCACGGGCTGCGGGAGTCTGCACTGTATCGCGCTGTTTGATCCTCATACGGGCGCGCTTCTGGAAACTTATCTGAGCAAAGGATCCACAGGAGGATGCAATAATTTTATGGTGGGGCTTTCACGCATGATCTCCATAAGCGCCAGAGGCGGCATCGATATTGAGACGATCGTGGATCAGCTTAATTCCAGCGGCTCATGTCCGTCCTACACAGCGAGACGTGTTTCAAGAAAAGACACGAGCAAAGGGGCGTGCTGTCCGATGGCAGTCGGAAACGCGCTTATGGATATGTATAACGAGATGCAGTCCGAACTGGCAGAGCGTCAGAGGGATGCAGGTGTAAAAGCCGCCCACAGAACAGAGAAAGCGCCGAGGCCGAAAGCGGTGAGCGCTGAGTCAGACAAGATGTACTGTCCGGAGTGCGGCGAACCGCTTGTGTTTGAAGAAGGCTGCAATATCTGTAAGTGCTGCGGATGGAGCAAATGCCACTGATCAGATACATCTGGATAAGCAAGACAGAAAAACAGGAGAATAACAGAAAATGAATCCGGTAAGAGTAAGAAATGTGGAGATCGGCACGGGAATTCCGAAAATCTGTGTTCCCATTATTGGGATAACAAGAACAGAAATCTTAAAAGCAGCGGAGACGATCAGGGCTGCCGCGGCGGACGTAGTGGAATGGCGTGCCGACTGGTACGAAGATATTTCTGATTTCGGAAAGACAGAAGAGACGATGAAAGCTTTAAGAGATGCGCTTGGCGGGATTCCGATCCTTTTTACATTCCGTACTTCAAAAGAGGGAGGAGAGAAAGCAGTCGAGACAGACGCCTATGTAGAGCTCAACCGGAGAGCGGCGCAGACAGGGCTTATCGATCTGGTGGATATTGAGGCGTTCACAGGGGACGACGCGGTCAGGAAGGTCGTTGAGACAGCCCGCGCGTGCGGCGTGAAAGTCATTGCGTCCAATCATGATTTCCATAAGACGCCGGACAAAGATGAGATCGTATCACGTCTCCGGAAAATGCAGGATCTCGGAGCAGATATCACGAAGATCGCTGTTATGCCGGAGAATAAGAAAGATGTACTCACACTTCTGGCAGCTACGGAGGAGATGACAGCGAAGTACGCGGACCGCCCGGTCATTACCATGTCCATGTCCGGAACAGGCGTCATCAGCAGACTGTGCGGCGAAGTATTCGGCTCCGCGCTGACATTCGGCGCGGTCGGTAAAGCATCCGCCCCCGGACAGATGGGCGCGGAAGATCTTCAGACGGTTCTGGGAATCCTTCATAAAAGTCTTTAAATCCGCGAATGACCAGAGAAGTCAAGCCGGACAGGACTGATAACAGAGTCCTGATCCGTATACACCTATAACAGGGAGACTGATGAAAAATGAAGATAGTATTACAGAAACTTACGAAAAAATTTCCTGCCCGGGGGCGGAAAAGCCAGGGTGAAGTGACCGCTGTGGATGATTTTACCTGCGAGATCCCGGACGGGGAACTGATGGGTCTGCTTGGTCCGTCCGGCTGCGGTAAGAGCACCACGCTGAACATGATCTGCGGGCTGGAAAAACCGACAGGAGGTAAGATCTTCTTCGGGGAAGAGGATGTGACTGCTCTTGCGCCGGAGCTGCGGGGCGTAGGCATGGTATTTCAGAATTACGCCCTGTATCCCCACCTGAGCGTCCGGGATAATATCCGGTTCCCTCTGGAGAATCTGAAGGGAAAGGATAAGCTGTCCAAAGAAGAGATGAAGCGTCGTGTCATGGAGGCGGCGGCTCTGGTCCAGATCGAGGAGCTGATGGACCGGCGGCCGAAGGAACTGTCCGGCGGACAGCAGCAGCGCGTGGCCATCGCCCGCGCGCTGGTGAAGATGCCACGGGTGCTGCTTCTGGACGAGCCTCTTTCCAATCTGGACGCCCGGCTGAGGCTGCAGACCCGGGAGGAGATCCGCAGGATACAGAAGAAGACAGGGATCACCACTGTATTTGTCACCCATGATCAGGATGAGGCCATGAGCATCTCGGACCGGATCGCGGTCATGAACCACGGAGTCCTGATGCAGCTCGGTAAGCCTCAGGAAGTCTATGATAACCCCGCAAATCTGTTCGTGGCGAAGTTTCTGGGAACTCCGCCCATCAATGTGTTCGAAGGATCAGTGAAAAACGGTATGCTCTATGTCGGGAATGAAGCGGTGCTTCCGGCGGACGGCGTTTCTGACCAGAAAGTATGGGCCGGGATCCGGTCGGAGGGATTTATCCTGAAGGAGAACGGTCCTTTTGCCTGCAGGCTGAACCGTGTGGAAGTCATGGGGCGTGACGTCAGTATCGTGTCCTCTCACGCCGCGTGTGCCGGTCAGACGGTCCGTTCTATTATCAATGCGGAGAACCGTGTGGATACAGGATCCTCAGAAGTGCGTTTCGCCCTGAAGCCCAACAAGGTCTTCCTGTTCAACAGGGAAACGGAAGAGCGGATCTTATTTGACGTCCGGTGACGCAGAAAGGAGAGAGCGATCCATAATGAACAGCAATAACAGGAAAGCATGGCTGTACCTTCTGCCTGCGCTTTTGTTTCTTATCGCTTTTCTGGTATATCCGCTGATCGATGTGTTCATTTATTCCATGGAGGAAGGATTTAATTTCGCTTCCCAGACTTATTTCGGGGTGGGCGTATATAACTTTTCCTATGTGCTTCATGACACTTATTTCCTTCAGGCGGTGAGAAATACCTTTATTCTCGTATTTATTACAGTACCCGTATCAACGGTTCTGGCGCTTCTGATCTCTCTGGGGCTGAGTTCCGTCAAGGCGCTGAGAGATCTGTATCAGACAATCTATTTTCTGCCTTATGTGACCAATACGCTGGCGGTAGGTCTTGTATTCATGATCCTGTTCCAGAAAACAGAGTATACGGACGGACTGGTGAACATGGTGATCAATCTGTTCGGCGGAAGTTCCGTAGACTTTATCGACGGACCATATTGGGCGAAGATGTTCGTGCTCTGTTTCTATACTGTATGGGTGGTTATGCCCTTCAAGATCCTGGTACTCACCAGCGCGCTGGCGTCTGTAAATCAGGACTACTATAAGGCTGCCCGGGTGGACGGCACGCCGAAGATGAGGATATTTACAAAGATCACTCTGCCTATGATCTCGCCCATGATCTTCTATCTGGTGATCACAGGATTCATCGGAGCGTTCAAGGCATACAGCGACGCGGTGGCCCTGTTCGGAACGGATCTGAACGCGGCGGGCATGAATACTATTGTGGGATATGTCTATGACATGCTGTACGGAGACAGCGGCGGATACCCGTCCTACGCGTCCGCGGCGGCGATCATCCTGTTCGTCATCGTACTTACGATCACCTGTATCAACCTTCTGGTGAGCAGGAAAAAGGTTCAGTATTAAAGGAGATGATCACAGATGGAACAGACGGATTTTGAAAAAGTACAGCAAAAAACAGACGCAAAGAACAAGATACAGAAAGCAGTCACCTATATTCTTCTGACCATATGGGCTCTGATCGTCCTCTTTCCTTTTTACTGGATGCTCCTGACTTCGGTAAAGAGCTACGCCGCTTATAACGCGGAGCATACGCCTGCTTTCTTTACCCTGTCGCCTACGATCCGGAACTATGTGGATGCGTTTACTACGATCCCTCTGGTGGGGTATCTTTTAAATACCGTGATATTCGCATTGATAACTACAGCTATCATGGTAGTCGTCAGCACACTGGCTGCCTATGCGTTTGCCAGACTGGAGTTTAAAGGGAAAAATCTGGTATTTACCCTGTTTCTTGCCCTGATGATGATCCCGAGCGAGCTGGTGGTCATCACCAACTTTGTGACGATCACGAATCTGGATCTGAGAAATACGATGACAGGTCTGGTCCTGCCCTCGGTCACATCCGTATTTTATATTTATCTTCTGAAAGAAAATTTCGAGCAGGTACCGGATGAGCTGTACCGGGCAGCCCGGGTGGACGGGACTTCTGATCTGAAGTACCTGTGGAAAGTAATGGTCCCGATCTGCAGGCCGACTATTGTGACTATCACGATCCTGAAGATCATCGAGTGCTGGAATTCCTATGTATGGCCCCGGCTGATCACGGACGATCAGGCATACTATCTGGTGTCCAACGGGATACAGGAGATCCGCGAGAACGGCTTCGGCAGGGAAAATATCCCGGCTATGATGGCGGCTGTGGTAGTTATATCCGTGCCGCTGGTCATACTGTTCCTCATATTCCGGAACAAGATCATGGAAGGCGTGGCAAGAGGAGGTATGAAAGGATGAAAAGACAGGGGAAGATACTTGCCGTGCTGCTGGCTGCTTTTCTGTGCGCGGCCGGACTGTCCGGATGCCACGGCAGACAGGAGGAACCGGCCGAGTTTACGGTGCCGGATGAATTTGATACTTCCGAAAACTATGAGATCACGTTCTGGGCGAAGAATGATACCAACAAAGCCCAGACCGATATCTACCGGCAGGCCATTGAGGACTTTCAGGAGCTGTATCCCAATATCACAGTTGACTTGAAACTGTATACGGACTACGGGGATATTTACAATGATGTGATCACAAACATCGCCACAGACACCACGCCCAATGTCTGCATCACCTATCCGGACCATATCGCCACATATCTGACCGGGGAAAATGTGGTGGTGCCGCTGGATGATCTGATGACCGATGAGACATATGGTCTGGGAGGCAGCGGGCTGCTTTTCCAGTCCCCGGAGCAGTCACAGATTGTCTCACAGTTTCTGGACGAATGTATGATAGACGGTCATTATTACGCGCTTCCCTATATGCGTTCCACGGAGGCGTGCTATATCAATAAGGATTTTGTGGAGGCCCTCGGGTATACCGTGCCGGATGTACTGACGTGGGATTTTATCTGGGAAGTATCGGATGCGGCCACAAAGAAAAATTCCGACGGAACCTTTGCCCTGAACGGCCAGGAGGTATTGATCCCCTTCATTTACAAGTCCACGGACAATATGATGATACAGATGCTCAGGCAGCAGGGAGCAGGCTACTCCACAGACAGCGGAGAGGTGGAGATCTTTAATGACACTACGGAAGACATCCTTTATACTGTGGCGGAACATACCGGGACGGGAGCGTTTTCCACATTCAAGATCTCCGGTTATCCGGCTAATTTTCTGAATGCAGGTCAGTGTGTGTTTGCCATCGATTCCACAGCAGGGGCTACATGGATGGGAAGCGACGCTCCGCTGGTGGATATAGCAGAGGAGTCTGTCATCCGGTTTGAAACGGAAGTAAGGATGATCCCTCAGTATGATCCGGAGAATCCGCAGATGATCTCCCAGGGACCTTCTATATGTATCTTCAATAAGGATGACCCGCAGGAGGTGCTTGCGTCATGGCTGTTTGCGCAGTATCTTCTGACAAATGATGTGCAGATCGCCTACTCGGAGACAGAGGGGTACGTGCCGGTGACGACTGCAGCCCAGGAGTCCGCCGAGTATCAGGATTATCTCTCCCGTGCCGGGGAAGACAACGATCAGTACTATGATGTGAAGATCAAGGCGGCGGAGCTGCTGCTGGAGCATGAGGACGACACCTTTGTAACTTCGGTATTCAACGGTTCCGCATCTCTGAGAGACGCTGCCGGACAGCTGATCGAGGAAGTGACCAAGTCTGTCCGGAGGAAAGAGACAGTAGATGACGATTATATACAGAACCTTTACAGTGATGTGACGGCTCTCTATCATCTGGATGAGTACGATACGCTATCGGGAGAGAAAGCAGATCTTGGGCCACTCCCGGGGACAGCAACAGCCCTTATCGCCGGGATCGCGGCGGTCTGGGTGCTGATCATCCTGTATCTGATCAGGGACAAAATGAAAAAACAAAGTAAAAAGCATTGAGTTCAGAGGAAGTCAGTACCCTGCTCCGACAGAGTAGGGTGTTGACTTCCCTGTGTTTTTGATTATAATAAAATTGTTGCAAAATAAGCAATCAGAAAAGGAGAGAAATATTATGAAGAAGAAAGTATTATCTATGCTGCTTGCTCTTACTCTGGTATTCGCCATGGGCGGCTGTGCGGGCGGCGGAAGCAGCAGCGATTCGACCGGTGACGACGCGGCAGCAGAGGACAGCACGCAGGACACAGAAGATGATACCGCAGATGACGCGTCAGCAGACGTCATGAGTTATGAAGAGTACATGGCGGCGGACGTTGATACGGAGGTTACTGTTGAAGCATACGTACAGGCAACACAGTCCTGGTGGGAGGACAAGGCTACGATCTACGCACAGGATCAGGACGGCGGATATTTCTTCTATGATACAGCATGCTCGGAAGAGGACTATGACAACCTGGTACCGGGAACAAAGATCCGTGTGACAGGATACAAGACAGAGTGGTCCGGCGAGGTTGAGATCATGGAAGGAACATTTGAGTTCGTAGACGACGGAGATACTTATATTGCAGAGGCAACGGATGTTACGGAGTATCTTGGAACGGACGAAGTCGAAAATTATCAGAATCAGTTCGTATCTTTCAGCGGCATGACAGTTGAAGCGTCCCAGGACGCGGACGGAAACGACGCGGCATTCTTGTATAATTATGACGGTTCCGGTATGGACGGCGACGACCTGTATTTCAACGCGTCATACAACGGACAGACGTATACTTTTACCATCGAGTCTGATCTGTGCGACAGCAGCACAGAGGTGTATGCCGCAGTGAAGGAACTTCAGATCGGACAGACTGTCGATATGGAAGGATTCCTCTACTGGTATGAGGGAGTGAACCCGCACATCACTTCTGTGACAGTCGCAGAGTAACACACAGAACAATATATTTCAGACAGGAGCAGGCTTTATCAGAAAAATAAAGCCTGCTTTTAAATTGTTCTCAGATTTTCCGTTCGCATAAGTAAAACGAATGATAACGATTTGAAATCGGAATTGCCGAATTCTGACAGAAATGTAAAATAGAAGATGGTAAAGCAAACAGAAAACAGCAGAAAGGATGAGCAACATGGAAAAATATCAGTTTGGCTACGGATGTATGAGACTGCCCGTCACAAATGCGGATGATCCGGCGTCTTTCGACTATCCGCTGATCGAGAAGCTTTTTGACACATACATGGAGCAGGGATTTACTTATTTTGACGCGGCATATACTTATCACGGGTATCACTGTGAGGAAGCAGTGAAAAAAGCGCTGGTGGAGCGCCATCCGCGAGACAGCTTTGAGCTTGCCACAAAACTTCCTCTGCGGGATTTTAAAGATGCGGAAGATATGAAGCGCATCTTCAATGAACAATTGGAGCACTGCGGCGTAGATTACTTTGATTACTACCTGCTCCACAACATGGGTACCAATGTATATGATAAATGTCAGAAATATGACGCTTTCGGTTTTGCCGCAAAGAAGAAACAAGAAGGAAAAATAAAATATCTTGGGATGTCCTTTCATGATATGCCGGAGCTTCTGGATGAGATCCTTGGAAAATACGGGGATGTGTTTGACTTCATCCAGCTCCAGATCAACTATGTGGACTGGGAACAGCCCAATGTACAGTCCCGCCGCTGTCTCGAAGTGGCGAATAAATATAAAAAGCCGGTATTTGTCATGGAGCCGTGCAAGGGCGGTACGCTGGTGAATCTTCCGGATGAGGCGCTGAAACTGATGAAGGACTATGATCCTGACGCTTCCGCCGCTTCATGGGCGTTCCGGTTTGCAGCGAGCCAGGAAGGAGTCGTGCGTGTCCTGTCCGGTATGAACTCCATGGAACAGGTGATGGACAACACGGCTACATTTAAAGATTTTAAACCGATCACGGAGGAAGAGCTGGCGATCATCGATCAGGTGAGAAAGATCATAGAGAAGAATACGCCGATCCCGTGTACTACGTGTTCTTATTGTACACACGGATGCCCGAAACAGATCGCGATACCGCAGTATTTTGCACTTTACAACAGCATCTCCAGAACAACAGGAAGCTTTTCCAGCCAGGCGGTCTACTACAATAATATCAGTCTGAAACATGGGAAAGCCGGCGACTGCATCGGATGCGGACAGTGCGAGAAAGCCTGTCCGCAGCATCTTCCGATCAGGGATTATCTGAAAGATGTGGCGGCGAAGTTTGAGGCCGGTAGCAGTTTTCCGACAAAAAAATAGCCGGGAGGAAACAATTATCTTCATCCGGAGCTGATCGGCGATCTGGTCCATAAGCTGAACGGAACGATCGTCGAGTGCTGCACGGCTTACGGCGGACAGCGCCAGGATCCAAAGCTGCACTGGAAAGCAATTGAGGATCACGGGTTTAAGGCAATGGCGCCATGCGATATCATGGACGAGTTCGGAGAAATGGAGATCCCGGTAGAGAACGGATTCCATCTGGACAAAGACATTATAGGAGAACATTTTGCAGATTATGATTCCGTCCTTGTGCTGTCCCATTTCAAAGGACACGCAATGGGAGGGTTCGGCGGCGCGCTGAAGAATATCAGCATCGGTATCGCGTCCACTCATGGAAAGACCAATATCCATACTGCGGGAGTGACCACAGAGTCGGCGGAACTGTTCAACAACCTGCCGCCCCAGGATCATTTTCTGGAATCTATGGCGGACGCATGCAAGGCAGTGATCTCATATAAAGGAGACATGGTTCAACAGTGAATTGTGTCTTTTAAATTGTTTGATATATACATTAGCAAATATCTGATTGAAAATAAAAAGTCCATTTGCTATACCTTAAAACAAAATTTAGGTATAGCAATAATTGACTCAGATAATATGCGATGGTGAAATTTATACCTTTAGGACATCAGGACATTTTAAAAGCTTAAAATGTCCTAATAAATGACCCATTAAATGTCCTATTAGATGATTCTTTAGAGAAAATAGTATTATCAGCAATAAAAGAAAATTCTCATATAACGCAGGCGCAGCTTGCCACGAAATTAAATCGCTCTGACAGACAAATAAGAAGAGTTATAAAAGAACTGAGAGAAAAGGAGTTTATCGAACGTATTGGCAGCCGCAAATCAGGACAATGGATTGTAAAGTAGGATTATAATTTCGATAATTGCAAGTTTCTATATGTTGATGAGGCTAAAATGGTTAAATGGCGTGGCTGTATTGGGAAAAGCTGCACTTAATTTAGTTATAATAGGAAGATTTTTAGATGTTATTGAGAAGAATAAAATGCAGTATTATCTAATATGGAAGAATTTTATAGCTTTACAGAGATTT
>CAZJRY010000021.1:0-25249 GCA_964548625.1 uncultured Mediterraneibacter sp. | reverse complement strand
TCGAAAAAAATTCCTCTGTTTCATAAAAAATCGAAAATGCTATACTGAATTATATGAGAAAGGAGGAAATGAGCGTGGCAGAAGATTATATTCTGGAATTAAAAGGTATCACAAAAATCTTTCCCGGTGTCAAAGCGCTGGATAACGTGCAGTTTCAGCTCAGACGCGGGGAAGTTCATGCTCTTATGGGAGAAAACGGGGCAGGAAAATCGACGTTTATCAAAGTCATCACCGGCGTCCATGCGGCTGAGGAAGGCGAGATGTTCTTAAACGGAAAGAAAGTCTGCTTTAAAGACCCGAAGGATGCCCAGGCAGCGGGAATTGCCGCGGTTTACCAGCATCCGACGTCTTACCCGGAACTGTCGGTGACAGAGAATATCTTCATGGGACATGAAATAAGAAAAATGGGAATGATCCAGTGGAACGTTATGAATCGGGAGGCACAGAAGCTTCTTGACCGTCTGGACGTGGATTTCAGGTCGACAGAAGAGATGGGCGCTCTGAGCGTCGCTCAGCAGCAGATGGTAGAGATCGCAAAAGCGCTTTCCACAAAGGCGAAGATCATCATTCTCGATGAACCTACCGCCGCGTTAACGCAGTCAGAGTCGGAAAAACTTTACCAGATCGTGGATCAGTTGAAAGAAGAGGGTGTGTCTATTATTTTTATTTCACACCGGTTCGAAGATATGTACCGTCTGGCGAGCAGAGTGACGGTATTCCGTGATTCCAGGTACATCGGTACATATGATGTCGACGGTATCACGAATGCGGATCTGGTCAAGGCAATGGTCGGCCGTGAGATTACGGATATGTATCCGAAGCCTAAGGTGAAGCTGGGAAAAGAAATCTTCAGGATTGAAGGACTGACACGTACAGGATATTTTAAAAATGTATCCTTAAATGTACATGCAGGGGAGATCGTAGGTCTTTCCGGTCTGGTAGGAGCCGGACGCACAGAGGTTATGGAGAGTGTGTGCGGTATCACAAAGCCGAATGAGGGGAAAGTATATCTGGATGGAAGGCAGTGCGGGATCCGTCAGCCGCTTGACGCGATGAAGGCGGGGATTGTCCTTCTCCCGGAAGACCGGCAAAAAGAAGGCCTGATCCTGAGCTGGGGACTGGGGCAGAATGTGACGCTTCCGATCCAGAGTGAACTTGCGCACAACGGATTTAACGATACAGAGGAGGAGAGGAGAGTCGCGAAGCAATATCTTGAGGAGGTAGATACAAAGGCTGTATCCATCTATGATCCGGCAAGTTCTCTTTCCGGAGGGAATCAGCAGAAAGTCGTTGTGGCGAAAGCACTTGCCCAGAAAAACATGAAAGTCGTTATCATGGACGAGCCGACAAAAGGTGTAGATGTAGGGGCGAAAGCAGAGATTTATGCGATCATGGGAGAACTGGCGAAAAAGGGGTATGGGATTATCATGGTTTCATCCGAAATGCCGGAAATCATCGGTATGTGTGACCGTATCTATGTCATGTGTAAAGGACGCATCACCGGATGTCTTGACAGGAACGAAGCAACGCAGGAATCCATACTGCAGCTCTCAATGGAGAAAGGAAGCGGTGAAAAGGAGGTGGCACAGGGATGAAACAGAAATCAGTGTTAAGACAGATAACAAAATCCAGAGAGTTCAGTCTTGTGATCGTACTGGTTGTGCTCTGTGTAGTTGCAACATTTTTTAATTCGAGTTTTATCAGTCTTACAAATATCGCTCAGATCTTTCGGAACAATGCGCTCACTATGGTCATGTCAGTCGGCATGCTCTGTGTGCTCCTGACAGGAGGTATTGATATTTCCATTGCATCGATCCTGGGATTTTCGGGAATGTCCGTCGGTATGCTGCTGAAATATGAGATACTGGACAATACATTTCTGTTATTTGTGATCGGCTCTGTGATCGGAATTGTCTGCGGACTTTTGAATGGCCTGATCATTTCGAAAGGGAATGTGGCGCCGATCATTTCCACAATGGGATTTATGTATGTCTGGCGCGGACTCGCCTATGTCATCAGTAACAATCAGTGGGCAAGCGGCGCCGATGTTGCGGGTTACAGTGATTTTGGCGTGGACGGCGCGCCCGGTCCGTATATCATTCTGGCAGTTGTATTTATTGCCGGTTTTATTATCCTGAAGTGGACAAAGACAGGACGTAAGATTTACGCAGTCGGAAGCAATGCGGAGGCGGCAAGAGTGTCCGGTATCAATGTGGACACAGTGCTGATCTATACATATACGATCATGGGATTTCTCGCGGGCTTATGCGGCGCCCTCTCAGTATCGATCTATGGCTCGGCGCAGCCGAACATGCAGTATGGACTTGAGATGGATGTCATTGCATCCTGCGTAATCGGCGGCGTGAGTATGAGCGGCGGACGCGGAAGCGTAGCAGGAACGTTTCTGGGCGCCCTGATCCTTGCGCTGATCACGAGAGCGCTTCCCCTTGTCGGTATTGATTCGATCGCCCAGAACATGGTAAAAGGCATCCTGATCCTTGTCGTTGTCGTACTCAATGTAGTGACACAGCGCATGATGGACAGAGCAAATCTGGAAAGGAGGGAGATGTAGTTATGGCAGGAAAATCCGGTAGAGAAATATCAATTGCTTCTAATAAGAGCAAGCTGAGTAAAGTGCTCTCATGGGAAGGAGCCCTGGTAGTTATATTTATTGCAGTCAATATTCTGGGTGTTATTCTCTCGGAGAATTATACAGCCACTAACGTACTCAGGCAGATGCCCCGGTATCTTGCGGAAATCTTTATCCTGTTTCCTATGGGGTATATCCTGATCCTTGCAGATATCGACATTTCCGTAGGATCTATCGTATGCTTAAGCGCAACGATGGCTTGTTTTGCAGGTAATGCAGGTTTCCCGTTTCCGGTTGTAATCCTTGTATGCCTTCTGACCGGATTAGTCTGTGGCGCAGTCAACGGCGCGATATTGGCGAAATTTACGGAGCTGCCGTCCATGATCGTAACACTTGCGACACAGATCATCTTCCGCGGTATTGCCGAGGTGGCTATGGGAAACGGCGGAACGGTTTCCTACACAAATTCCGCAGATCTGATACCGCTGACTACAATGATAGGACCGTTTCCGCTCTCTTTCTTCGGAGTTGTGATCGCTGCAGTGATCTTTGTATTAGTATTATCAAAGACGACATTCGGACGGAAACTTTATGCGATCGGCAGCAATAAGACGGCGGCATATTATGCAGGCATCAAAGTGGAGAAGATCAGGTTTATTGTGTTCTCCATTGCGGGACTGATGTCCGGGGTCTGTGCTCTTGTGCTTCTTTCTGTGCTCTTCAGCGCGAACACAACGACCGGGCAGGGATTCGAGATGGAGGTCATTGCTATGGCAGTGTTCGGAGGAATCGCTACGACAGGCGGTAAAGGCAATCTGGTCGGAGGATTTGTCGCTGCGTTTATTATCGTATGCCTGAGAGTCGCGCTTGGACTGATCAATATGAATACACAGCTGATTCTTGTAATTATCGGCCTGATGCTCATCATTGCGGTACTGATGCCGGGGATCAGCCAGAGGATCAGAACAATGAAAAAAACGGCGAAACAGTCTTAAACTGAAAAAAGTACCCGAAATCAAAAAATATTGCTATTCACGGTCTGAAGAGACAGATGGTAAAATTAGTTCAAAGATAAATAAGAGAACAGGAGGTAACATTATGAAAAAAAGGATTGTAGCACTGCTTATGTGTTCGGCACTGGTGGCAAGTGCGGTTGTCGGATGCGGATCAGACAGTTCGTCGGATTCCTCTGATGATGACACAACTACAACAACAGATGACAGCGGGGATACGACGGATCTTTCAGGGTATACGTTCGCGATTGTACCGAAATCATCCGGAAACCCGTTCAACGAAGCCGAGGCTGAAGGTTTTCAGGCGGCAATCGAGGCGGCCGGCGCAGAGTGCATCGTGAGCTATCCGGAATCGGCTACCGCGGATGCCCAGATTACTGTTATACAGTCGCTGATCTCACAGGGGGTTGACTCTATCTCTGTGGCGGCAAATGATGAGAACGCGCTTCAGGCAACACTTCAGCAGGCAATGGATGCAGGTATTCAGGTATCCAGCTTTGACTCCAAAGTGAATTCTGACAGCTGTCAGGTATTTGTAAACCAGGCTGATACTGATCTGATCGGGCAGACTCTGATGGATGCGGTATATGACATTACAGGAGGGGAAGGTCAGTGGGCGATCCTTTCCGCTACGTCTCAGGCATCCAATCAGAATGCGTGGATCGAGGCAATGCAGGAGGTAATGGAGAGCGACGAGAAATATGCTGATCTTGAGCTTGTGGACATTGTGTATGGTGATGATGAGCTGCAGGCGTCTACAGAACAGACAGAGGCGCTTCTTCAGAACTATCCGGATCTGAAGCTGATCTGCGCGCCGACAACTGTCGGCATTAATGCAGCGGCAAAAGTTCTTCAGGATCAGGGTTCTGACGTGAAGATCACAGGTCTTGGAATGCCTTCCGAGATGGAAGCATACGTGGGAGAGGATAATGTTTGCCCATACTTCTATCTGTGGAACCCGATTGACCTCGGCGAACTTGCAGCTTACACAGCTATGGCGCTGGTAACGGGTGAGATCACAGGAGAAGCCGGCGAGACATTTGAGGCCGGCGATATGGAAAATAGTCCATACACGATCACAGAGGCAAGTGACGGCGGAACAGAGATTATCCTCGGCGAGCCGTTTGAGTTTAACCCGGACAACATCGAAGAGTGGGCAGATGTATTCTAAACTGTAATAACTGCCAGATAATATCATTATCCATAAAGTTAAATCATACATAAAGTCAGAAAATTCCCGGGGCAGGTTTTGCTCCGGGAATTTTTGCAGTTCCCTTTTTTCTGATAATATCCCAGATACCACAAAATCCTATGATTTTCTGACAAGTTGCTTGGATGATATTTCTTATAAAGGCATTATAATGGAATCACAAATAAAGAAGTGCATGCACAAAAAATATAATGTCTATTTATTCATAGAGGAGGTATCATTATGAAAAAAAGAATTATTGCTTTGCTGATGTGTACGGTGATGGCAGCCGGTGTATTTACCGGATGCGGAAGCTCAGATGAGGACAGCGCATCTGATACGTCTTCATCAGACGAAAGCGCATCAACAGAGGACGGCAGCGTGGCTGCAGACTTGTCAGATTATACATTTGCCATTGTTCCGAAGTCCTCGGGAAATCCATATAATGAGGCGGAGGCTCAGGGATTCCAGGATGCGATCGAGGCGGCAGGTGCTACCTGCATTGTAAGCTATCCCGAGTCGGCGACAGCCGATGCGCAGATTACGGTTCTTCAGTCGTTGATCTCACAGGGCGTAGATTCTATCACTGTAGCGGCAAATGACGAGAACGCGCTTCAGGCGACACTGCAGCAGGCGATGGATGCAGGGATTCATGTATCTGCGGTTGACTCGGCAACGAATGCCGAGAGCCGGGAAGTGTTTGTGAATCAGGCTGATACAGATTTAATCGGACAGACTCTGATGGATGCAATCTATGATATTACCGGAGGCAAAGGACAGTGGGCGATCCTTTCCGCTACGTCTCAGGCAGCCAACCAGAATGCATGGATCGAAGCAATGCAGGAAGTAATGGAGAGTGATGAGAAATATGCGGAACTGGAACTTGTAGATATTGTTTACGGCGATGATGAGCTGCAGGCGTCTACAGAACAGACAGAGGCGCTCCTTCAGAACTATCCGGATCTGAAACTGATCTGCGCGCCGACAACTGTCGGCATTAATGCAGCGGCAAAAGTTCTTCAGGATCAGGGTTCTGACGTGAAGATTACAGGTCTTGGAATGCCTTCTGAGATGGAAGCATATGTGGGTGAGGACAATGTGTGCCCGTATATGTATCTGTGGAACCCGATCGATACAGGTGAGCTTGCGGCATACACAGCCATGGCGCTTGTATCCGGTGAGATTACAGGGGCGGCAGGCGAGACATTTGACGCCGGCGATATGGAAAACAGCCCGTACACGATCGTTGAGGCAAGCGACGGAGGCACAGAGGTTATCGTAGGCGATCCGTTCGAATTCAATGCGGATAATATCGCCGAGTGGGCTGATATTTTCTAAATGGTTCAGGTTATCTCCAAATTATCTTGTTTATCTTTGAAGAGAACAGCCGCACCCCTTGGGTGCGGCTGTTCTCAATTTTTTAAAAAACGTTTGCATGCTAATCTCTCCAGATCTTTCGATATGCGTACGGTGTACTGTTTTCCCGGGATTTGAATAAATTAATGAAGTGAGTTACATTGTGGAAGCCCACTTCGAAGGTAATATTATTGACTGAGAGATCAGAATATTTCAAAAGTTCTTTTGCATAGGAAATCCGTGTGGAAATCAGATATTCGTTGATCGTAGTACCCATATATTTTTTGAACTGTTTTGCTATATGATATTTGCTGCGGTGGTATTTTCCCTCAAAGTAAGTCAGTGACAGGTCGGTTCGGAAATTCTTATCGATATCTTTCGCAATGTCTTTCACATAGTCAGGAATAAGAAAGGTATCGGCATTGTCTGTCGCGGTTTCCACGATCAGTTCTGTCAGCATTGTGTTGATCAGGTTGGATACGACAGTCTCTGTCGTTAGATTTCTTTTCTGGTGCAGCGCAATGATACGCCAGATCGTACGTTCCCAGAAGAATTGATCATGGCAGTGTACGATCCGGAACCCGTCTTTTATAAATTCTTTATAATAGCCGAGAGCGTTGTTCCCGTTAAAGTGGATCCACAGCAGTTCCCAGTTATTTCCCCTGACAGTCCTGTACAGGTGATGCTCTTCGCAATGTATGAGGAAGCAGTCACCCTTTTTTACGGTATAGTGCTTTCCTTCGTAATCAAGGCTTCCCTGTCCTGAAACAGTATAGATAATAAGAAAGGAATCCAGATTCTGCCGTTCAGAGTAATAAGGGTATTCAGTCTTAAAGTATCCCACTTCCTGCGTGTAAAAATAAAGGCTTTTTGCAGTTCGGCTGGGGGTCAGTATCATACGAATGGAATCATCGCTCCACACATGGGCTCCGCGTTCTAAAAGTTCAGCATGCTTTTTCATAATTATCACCACAATATTCAATGATTTTCAGCCAATTTGTTTGGATGTTATTTCTATAGTACAGCATTATAATGGGATTGTAAATAAATTCGGAAAGCACAAGATAGTATAAAACAAGGAGGGAACATTATGGGAGCGAGAAAAGAACTGAAAAAACCGAGGATCGGGATCTATTCGATGGGACTAAAGCATTACTGGGGACAGTTCCCGGGTATGAAAGAGCGCTTGACGGAGTATGGAAGATTTATCGCCCAAAAAGTGGAAAACATGGGAAGTGAAGTTTGCTTCTACGGTATGGTAGACAGTGATCAGGAGGGACAGAAAGCAGGAGAGTACTTTAATGAGAAAAATGTGGATCTTATCTTTGGCCATTCAGCCACATATGTAACGAGTGCGTCGGTCCTGCCGGTACATCAGATCTGCAAAGCTCCGGCAGTAGTGCTGAACCTTCAGCCGACAGCCCGTATCAATTATGAGAAGACAACGACGGGGGAGTGGCTTGCACATTGTGGTGCGTGTCCGGTGCCTGAAATTTCAAATGCATTCAACAGGGCAGGAATTGAATACCGTGTCATTAATGGACTTCTTGGATTGGACGATACACCTGAGATTTCTATGACAAATGAAAATACTGCTGATCGTCCGGAAGCAATACGTGCATGGAAAAAGATAGAAGAGTGGGTACAGGCTGCAAAGGTTAAACGTAATCTTCAGGGAGCACGGTTTGGATTCCTCGGGAATACATACAGTGGAATGCTAGATATGTACAGTGATTTTACGATGTTTCAGGGACAGACAGGCGCACATCTGCAGGTGCTTGAAATGTGCGATCTTGACAAACATCTCCAAAAAGTGACAGATGAGGAAGTCGCTGAAAAGAGAAAAGAAATCGAGGAGTTCTTTGTGATCAGTGAGGATGACGCGGCAGATCCTCTGGCACAGAAACCGACAGAAGAACAGCTCAACTGGTCGGCAAAAGTGGCAGTTGCCCAGAAGAAACTTGTAGATGAATTTGATCTGGACGCCCTGACTTATTATTATCACGGAGCTCCGGGTAATCACTATGAAGAAGTGCAGGGCGGATTTATCGTCGGGCATTCGCTTCTTACTGCCGACGGAATTCCGTGTGCCGGGGAAGGGGATCTGAAAACCTGCCTTGCCATGAAGATATGTGATATTCTGGGAAAAGGCGGAAGCTTCTGTGAGATTGTTACTACAGATTATGAGGACGGAACGATCCTGCTCGGCCATGACGGCCCGTTCCATCTGGAAATTGCAAAGGGAAAACCGATCCTGCGCGGCATGGGACTCTACCATGGAAAACAGGGGACGGGAGTTTCTGTAGAGGCGAAAGTGCGTACCGGTGATACCACCAACCTTGCGTGTACACAGACAATTGACGGTACATTGAAATTCATTATTACCGAAGCAGAGTCTACGGACGGTCCGATCATGACGATCGGCAATACACAGACGCCGGTTAAATTCAAGTCTGATCCGGATACATATATGGATAAATGGTTTGCCGAGGCGCCGACACATCATTTTGCGATGAGCGTAGGACACAATGCGGAAGTATTCAAAAAAGTCGCTGATCTGCTTCGCATACCGGCGGTTGTGCTAGAGTAGTGTGATAAATTTTACCTGAATTATAAGATTATTCCTCTGTACTGCCGATGACGTATAGAGTTAAAATATGTTTATATAAGAAAAATCAGGAAAGGCAGGAAATTAATATGGTAAGAAAAGGATTTAAGATGAAACTCTATCCCGGAATGGAGGCAGAGTACGAGAAACGTCATAATGAGCTTTGGCCGGAGATGAAAGACATGATCCATGAGTACGGAGGAAAGAATTATACGATCTTTCTTGACAGAGAGACACTGGTTCTGTACGGATACATAGAATTAGAAGATCCGGAAAAGTGGGATGAGAGTGCGAATACCGCGATCAACCGCAAGTGGTGGGATTTCATGGCGGATATCATGGAGACAAACCCGGACAACAGCCCGGTTTCTGTGGATTTGCATGAAGTATTTCATCTCGCCTAGTACAAAAGTCCGGGTAATTATGGCAGCAGGAACGACAGGTTTCCTGCTGCTTTTGGTTTTACACATCTTTTAATATATTTCTTACGACCTGATCCTGTATTCTGTCCGTTTTTACATTTTGCGCCCGGTAATCCGCATACCGCGCGCACATGTAAAGATAGTCGGAGAGGCGGTTGATATACTGGACGGCTTTGGTGTCCGCGCCATAAGTCTGTTCTACCTTGTGGAAACGTCTCTCAGCGCGCCTTGTCACAGATCTCGCAACGTCCAGCCTTGCGGATAATTCGCACCCTCCATACAAGACAAAATCTTTGATACGTGGGAAAGAAGTCTCAATCCGATCGATTTCTTCTTCCAGAGTTTTCGTCTCATCGGCAGAAAATCGATAGTCCATATTTCGCGGATCCGCCACGCCGGCCATAATCTGCATCAGTTTTCTCTGAATGTGGGACAGATTCTCTTTCAGAGAAGTATCCGCAAGCAGTTTTGCCAGTCCGATGAAACTGCTCAATTCATCAATCGTTCCTAAAAGTTCTATCCGGTCGTCGGATTTTGAAACCCTGATGCCATTCATCAGGGAAGTAGTACCCCGGTCTCCGTTTCTGGTATAGATATTCATATCCTGTGTTCCTCCTTAAAGGGCAGCCTCTTGATCGCACGCGCGCTATTGGCACCAATATTCCTGCACTGTGCGGGGGAAGGATCGAGATAGCTTTCGATAGTCTTTCCTTTTTCAAGTCCGCGCATTTGCAGGCAGACGGCTTTGCCGTAAATGCCGACACCGGAACCGAGCATAGAATCTTTTGCAGCCTTGCGGGAAAGTTCCGGCATACATTTATCGGGCATCTCCGTCACGTCGTAGAAGACCCCTTCTTCCTCAATGCCCGCGCACACTTCCTTTAAAACCGACGGGTTGGCATCGTGTGTATAGATAAATATAGAAGGTCTCTTAATAAGCAAAATCAGCCCTCCGTTTCACCGAGATACGACAGGACAAGTCCGGTTGCAACAGCGTTTCTCGGACCTTCACTGCCGCGGATATTTCCCCGGCCGCAGACAATGCGGTAGTCGGTGAAAGCCTCTGTCAGCATCTCGGGTATCTCAAAATCTTCCGCCGAACCGCCTACAAGGACGACGGTAGAGATATTCTTCAGATTGTGATCCGGCGCTACTTTTCTCAGAGCGCGGAATGCGTTGGTTACGAAAACTTTGCGTTTTGCCTCCCGGCGCACCTGAATGATCTTCTCCATAGGGAGCTCCTCCTCGATCCGGATCAGTCCGCTGCCGGTGAGAAGGACTACACGCCCGAAGAAACGGGGATCGATGGACTCGTCCACGAAAGACATCTGCCCGTTCTCCATACGCATGTGGAAGAGGCTTTCCACCTTAGCCAGCGGGTATTTCTTGATCTCTTCAGCTATATGGCGGTCGCTTAAGCCGAGCTCGGTCTGTATCAGCATGGAGACCAGTTCCCCGGCCCCTGCCTGATGGGTCATAGTCACATGTCCTTCCTTGTCTATGATCGCGGCGTCCGTGGAGCCACCGCCCATATCAAGGATAGCCAGCGGGAGTTTTGTCCCGGGAGTGGTCAGTGCGCCAAGGCTTGCCATGACAGCTTCCACACCGGCGACTTTTACACCGATCCCGAGTTCGTTCGTAAGCTGCGCGGCGATTTCCTGCATTGGCAATTTCCGGGTTTTTACCATGGCTGCGATGCCGACCGCTTTTTCAAGACATGTCTCCCCCGCAAGGGCGCCGGAGATCAGAACAGGGGCCAGTGTATCGACTGCAAGGATATCAGTGATGCGGATATCTGCTTCACTGCTTTTGTCCACTTCGCTCATACCTGTGCGGATGCGGGAGAGCATATTTCCTACATTTGTATCAGGCTGTCCGTTGATGTCACGGATATCGCCTGCCTTCACGGCCGCCTCCATAATCCGGTCGGCTCCTTCATCCAGATTGATCGTTATATTCTTGTCTCCGTAGAAATAAATCTCACCTGCCCGAAGTACATTTTCGCGGATGGTGCCGCCGGGCGTCTTTAACACAACGGCGCTTCTCTTCCCGATCAGGCTTTTGGCAATAGGAGTAATGGCGCGGGTCTCATCGGCAGTGAGCCCCAGAAGGGTCGCAATACCGTACGGATTGGACAGCATACGGATCGTCTGTCCGGGCAGCGCCACTTCAATGGCTGCGGGCACGCCGTCGGGAAGACGGTCGATCCTGCGGACTTCATCAATAATGGGGATTTCTCTGTGACGGATACGGTTCTCTACCAGAACCGCTTCATCCGCCTGGAGGATGATACCGACTATGTTGACCTCTTCGTGTTGATTGACGACAGCGGCGATCTCCTCATAGCCGTACTTTGCGGATGCGGCGAGAATATATGCCGTTCCGGGAACAGCCCGCGAGATATTCTCTATCAGGAGGATTTCGCCGACCGCCTGTCCGGCCCCGGCAGGAGTGGACGGATTGTGACCGATCATGTTAGAGTCGGTGATTACAGTCTCCGTGAGAGTTTCCATGGCAGTATCCCCGATAACGGGAGCGGCTTCATTCAGACGTACAAGATCAATGGCGGAAGTTTCCCTTCCAATCCGGCTCATGGCAAGTCTGAGCGCGTTTTTGACAGAATGGACATTCTCAGGCGTTCCTTTTGTGCCCGTGGTAGGACAGGAAGCGCTGGTGAGAAAAGTTACTTTCCCTCTGCCGGTCACTTCGCCGACACAGACTTCGGTTGTGGAATTCCCTATATCAACTCCTGCAATATAACTCAACGTAATATTCCCCTTTTTTCATACACTTCTACAGCTTCCATTACAAGACGCGCGCAGTTCTTTGCGTTGTATTTTTCAAGAAGTTCCTGCGCCATCATGACCAGTTCGAGTTTTGTGGAACGGTTGGGACGGAGTTTGTCGTACATCTGAAGTATCACCTCATCCGGCACGTCAACGAGTTCCGCCGCGCGGTCCAGATTCTGCTTCATGGGAGCATTGCCGGTTTCCATGGCAACATCCCCCTGCGCCTGCAGGATCTCTTTGGAGATTTTGATATCATCCGGGTTGATATGACCTTTCATGACTTCCTCGAGCGTGATATCTGTAAAACGTTTTCCTGTCTTGGAAGTGATATTCTCTCTTTCATGTTCTGCTAAAGGATATTTCATCTATCTTTCCTCCCATTCAACAGCGCCTGTTTTCGGATCGAGTTGTTCTGTCTCTACGATATGCATGATCGCCGCCTTTATTTGATAGCGTGGTCTGGACATGGGATCATTTGTACAGGGGATAGGCACGACCTGTTCTCCTTTTACATATTTTGCGGCGTTCTGCCCGATCTGCCGGTACGTCTCAAGTGTCATGAGCGGCGCCTGGGGGAAAAGCTCCAGATTTGAGAGAGGATACAGATCCTTCTGATGGATGACTGTGGTCCCTTTGGACTGGATGCCGATCCCGATGCCGGAGCCGGACAGTCTGGCTGCTTCCAGGGCCATAAAACACACATCGGATGTGTCAAGGATCTTAACTACCCTCGGAATCATGCCCTCTTCTTCGATGCCTGCCTTTACATTCCGCAGCACATCATTAAGTGGAATCCCTCCGATTGTTTTGGTGATCTCCTTCTGAAACGCAGCGCCGACTCCGATGACTACCTCTTTCGGGTCAGTCCCATGGTGAGCGCGCGGGTAATCCGCATAGGATGTCCTTTCCTCGTTGATGCGCTCTCTGCCCGCCAGAGAAGGCATTTTTTTCTGCGCGGGAGCATTGGCGGCTATGTCATCATTGGCGGAGGCATTGCCGGACTGTGACATCTGGCTTAAAACCGCATTTGTGATCTGTCGGACCAATTCTTCACTGATCTGCATGTGTAACCTCCTCCTTTCTTAAATATCGTATGGATTGATGAGATGCGGGATTTGTTTGATCTCCTCCCAACGGTTTCCGGAAACGCGGTATCCGGTTCCCGGTCCCATGTAATCGTTCGGAGTATTGACGCCGGACAGAACGTGGAAGTCGCTGTCAAGGATGGCGGCCGTCTGCATGTAATCACCGGCTACGCGCTGTCTCAGCATGTTCAGTACACTGGCGGCCACATCTTCAAATCCCGTTTCTGCGAGCGACCTTACTACATCGATTCCTGTTATACCGCGTTTCAGGACGTCTTCGGCGGCGGCAAGATCAGCGGTAACGTCGCGGGGCAGGGTATCCTTGCTGCCGTGTGCGTAAGTAACCGCCTCAACCTGTTCATCTGAAACAGGAGAAAGGTTCAGATTACGGAAAACTGCCTGTACCGCGCGCGCGGCTTTGTTCCTTACATGGATGACTTCCTCCTCTGTAACGGGTCTCAGGCCGCCATCTACCTGCATATCCCTTTGCAGCACATTGTAATCATCAAAGTCCTCCGCATCAAAGTTTGATCCGGCGAACATATTGTCGTAGTTGGGCTCGGCTGCATAACCGGAAAAGATAAAGTCAGTCCCGGGAAGAAATTCCAGCATTGTTCTGGCAGTACGTCTCATATCTGAATTGGAGAAGCTCTGGTCATTGGAAGAAGCACATTCCAGACCAAGAAGCGCTGCGACCAGATTTTCCGCGAGAACCTCGCGGATGCCTGCCGGAACCGCTCCGGTCACACCGATACAGCTGACGGATCCGTTCTGGATCCCCTGGCTTCCGGCGCCTTTCGTGACGTACAGACAGCGGCATTCAAGGTAGAGCAGGGACTTCTTCTCGCTGCTTCCCATAAGCGCTTCGGATCCCGAACCGGAACTGAAGCGGACCTTCAGACCTCGGGACGCGTACGCAGAGTTCAGGAAGGCTTTGGAATAAGGTGTATCATCTCCATCGATGAATACTTTCTCTGTACCGTAAACGGACAAAGTTTCCGCATAAGTTGTAAGACCACGGATCCCGAGCTCAAGTTCGGTAGCTTCCTCGGCGGAACACTGTGTCAATACCCCGGGGCGTCCGACCTGTGAACCGATCAGAAGCGCCATGGCGCTTAGAGGCGCATAGCGTGCAACTCCCATGGTGGTCTCTTCTTCTGCAAAGCCCCGGAGCGCGCCCTCGGCGGCGTCGGCGGCGATCTGTACCGGGTCGTCTTTCAGGTTCGTGATATGCGCCTGGTTGCCGGGAACCTTTCTGGCGCGGATCTTCTGCATCCCCATCATGAGCTCCACTACATTCAGATGGTTCATGATCTCGGTCATTTTCGCTGGAGTAATG
The DNA here is from genome assembly GCA_964548625.1 of uncultured Mediterraneibacter sp. Taxonomy (GTDB): domain Bacteria; phylum Bacillota; class Clostridia; order Lachnospirales; family Lachnospiraceae; genus Mediterraneibacter. The sequence goes on along the minus strand of CAZJRY010000021.1, from coordinate 10,858 downwards.
CCGGAGATAAGCTCCAGTATCTCCTTTCTTGACACGTTAATGTCAACGATCTTACGCGCAATGTCTATGGACGGGATCGACATAGATTCCTCTGACCGGCTGATATTGATCGCATAGTCGGCGATAAACTGGTCAATGAAATCAAAATCCCCGCGCTGCTTCCCGTCAAGTTCAACGATCCTGCCATCCTCGACTTTCACAGAAGGTTTCGGATCGTAAGGACTGCTCATCGCGATAAATCCCATTTCCGGCCACTCATTGATGTAGCCGTCCAGGTTGACAGGACGGGCATCCAGTGCTTCAATTCGTTTTGAACGTTTCATAGTATTTTCACTCCTCGTGGTCTGGTCTGCACATATATCCGACGGTGTATGCGCACATATCCCATCTACCGGTATTTTCGTAAGTTCGTCTGCCTATATGCGCAAACGGACATTTCTAATGCTGATTATACTATAATCACAGGCAAATGGCAACATAATAATATGAAAATATGGCAAAAAACCACAAAAAAGAAAAACGAAAACCACAAGAAACCACAAAAAAGAATCCCTGATTGTGATTTCCATTCAGGGATTTGATTAAAATTATGGGGGGAGAAAAATCCCCCGGCGCTTGCGGGCGTTCCGGAGAGAGGGGGAATATTCAGTTTACAGGGGGGCGTTCAGATATTTTTTTGGAGTTACACCTTTATATTTCTTAAATGTCTTAATGAAATAACTTTCATCGTTAAATCCGCAACTCATTCCGATCTCCGCGATGGAGTCAACGGATGTGGCGAGTTTAAAACATGCCTGTTCGATCCGGTAATAGTTCAGGTAGTCAATTGGGGTTCGATGGGTCATCTCGCGGAAATAGCGGCAGAAGTATTTTGAGTTCATCCCCGCCGCTCGAGCGAGATCATCCAGCTTAAGGCATTCATCATAATGATTTTCAATCATGGAGATCACATTTTTCAGTTGTTCGATCCTGCGTCCGTCTTTCGCGGAGATGCTCGGGATTTCTTTATACAGTCCATGTTCCAGAATATATCCGAAGAATTCGTAAAGAGCGCCGATTACTGTCAGTTCATGCCCTTCGGCGCGTATTTTCATATGTCCGAACATACGGTCCACAATGCGGAAGAACTCCGGGTCCGGAGTGGAAATATGGCTGATGATCTCGATGGAGTCACTGCTGATTTTCTTCAGCAAACGTTCTCCGGCCGGAATGGCGTTCAAAAGAGAATCGAGATTGTATACGATACATTCATACAGACATCTTTTCGGAATCCCGCCGTGAAGCAGTCCGCCTTTGATAAAGACAACATCCCCGGCTTTCGCTGTGAATTCATGCCCGCTTATTGTCATCAGCAGTTCTCCTTTCAGGATTCTTATGACTTCATATTCGATATGCCAGTGATAAGACATCTCGTAACGCGGATGTGACGGTCCTACATGATAAAATTCCATAGGGAAATCAAAAGTTCCGTGTTCCTTTGTCTCTCGGTATCTGATATATTTCACGACAGGTTCTCCTTTGCTATTCTTTTGACCGGGCGGTCATTAAATCACCAGACCCATTGGTTTGGCTTGTTTCCTTTATCTATGTTCTTTTATATTGCGGTTTTATAATTATACATGCATCGGCCCGGACTTGCTGTGTATGTGCTGGATTTGTATAAAAAGTGAATATCTTTATATTTTTGTTCTATTATATCACGAGACAAAAAGAAAAAACAGTACTATAATAATAATCAAGAAACAAGCTGTAAAGCCAAAGAATAGGAGGAATGTTACTATGGCGGAAAGCAGATATGTAGGCTCTTATCCGGTGATTGGCATCAGGCCCACAATTGATGGAAGGAAAGGTGCTCTTGATGTAAGAGGATCCCTGGAAGAGCAGACAATGGCTATGGCAAAGAATGCCGCAAAACTGTTTGAGGAAAACTTAAGATACTCAAACGGGGAGCCTGTAAAAGTTGTTATTGCCGATTCCACGATCGGGCGTGTGGGTGAGAGCGCTGCCTGCGCTGACAAGTTCAGAAAAGAAGGCGTTGACATCACCCTTACAGTTACACCGTGCTGGTGCTACGGATCAGAGACAATGGATATGGATCCGCAGACGATCAAAGCTGTGTGGGGGCTGAACGCCACCGAGAGACCGGGGGCTGTCTACCTTGCATCTGTTCTCGCGACACATGCGCAGAAAGGACTCCCGGCATTCGGCATCTACGGGCATGATGTTCAGGATGCTGACGATATGACAATTCCGGAAGACGTGAAAGAAAAACTGTTAAGATTCGGACGTGCCGCAGTTGCAGCCGCTTCCATGAGAGGGAAATCGTGGCTCCAGATCGGTTCTGTTACAATGGGTATCGGAGGATCCATCATTGATCAGGATTTTATCGAGTCCTACCTTGGCATGCGTGTGGAGTCTGTTGATGAGGTCGAGATCATCCGCCGTATGACAGAGGGTATCTATGATGAGACCGAATATCAGAAAGCTCTTGCGTGGGCAAAAGAAAAATGCCACATCGGATTTGATAAGAATCCGCCGGAACTGCAGAAATCCGATGAAGAGAAGGAGAAACAGTTCGAGTTCGTTGTCAAGATGGCGGTTATCATCAAAGACCTGATGAACGGAAATAAGAACTTCCCGGAAAAATTCTCAGAGGAAGCGATCGGACACAATGCGATCGCGGCAGGTTTCCAGGGACAGAGGCAGTGGACAGACTTCTATCCGAACGGAGATTTCGCAGAGGCGATGCTTAATACAACATTTGACTGGAACGGAGCGCGTGAGCCGTATATCCTCGCTACAGAGAATGATGTGCTCAACGGACTTGGGATGCTGTTCATGAAACTTCTCACAAATCGCGCGCAGATGTTTGCGGATGTTCGTACATATTGGAGCCCGGAAGCGGTCAAGAGAGTGACAGGATATGATCTTGAAGGTGTTGCAAAAGAGAACGGCGGTATCATCCATCTGATCAATTCCGGCGCATGCTGCCTTGACGCGTGCGGCGCTGCGAAAGACGAGAACGGTAATGGCGTTATGAAAGAATGGTGGAATGTGACGGAAGAAGACCGGCAGGCGATCATGGACGCCACGACATGGAACATGGCGGACATGGGGTACTTCCGCGGCGGTGGATATTCAAGCCGTTTTGAGACAAAAGTACAAATGCCGGCTACAATGATCCGTCTGAATCTTGTAAAAGGTCTCGGACCGATGCTTCAGATCGCAGAAGGCTGGACAGTAGGCCTTCCGGAGGATGTATCCGATACCCTGTGGAAACGCACAGATTATACATGGCCGTGTACGTGGTTCGCTCCGAGATGCGATGGCAAAGAGGGCGCGTTCAAGTCAGCCTACGATGTAATGAACAACTGGGGGGCTAATCATGGCGCGATCTCCTATGGACATATCGGCGCAGATTTGATCACATTTGCATCTATGCTCCGTATCCCGGTGGCTATGCACAACGTACCGGAAGACAAGATCTTCCGCCCGGCGGCATGGAATGCATTCGGAATGGACAAAGAAGGCGCTGATTACAGAGCATGCGCAAACTATGGCGCTCTTTACAAACCGTACAAATAGAAACTACAGACACAGTCAGAGAATATGAGGGAAAGGAGAGGGTTGAAAGAAAAAACTTCCAACCCTTGCTTGTCTAAGGAGATATATGGAAAAGAAAGTATTGGCCTTTGATTTTGGAGCTTCCGGCGGCAGGGCGATGTGCGGGAATTTTGATGGGGATAGAATCACGATCGAGGAGCTGCACAGGTTTTCCAACGATCCGGTCATATTAAACGGCACGATGTACTGGGATGTGCTCCGCCTTTTCTTTGAAGTCAAGCAAGGACTTATTAAGGCGAAAAAGTGCGGAAAGATCGAGAGCATCGGAATAGATACATGGGGCGTTGACTTTGGGTTGATCGACAGCGAGGGACGACTCCTTGAGAATCCGGTTCACTACCGCGACAATCGGACAGAGGGAATGCTTGCTGAAAGCTTTAAAATGATAGATAAGCAGAAATTCTATGAAATCACGGGAAATCAGTTCATAGAGATCAATACTGCGTTTCAGCTTCTCTATCTGCTGAAGAACAGAAAAGATCTCCTTGACCGCGCGGATAAGATGATACTTATGCCGGATCTGTTCAACTATTTCCTGACAGGGGAAAAGAAAGCGGAGTATTCAATCGCTTCTACAACCCAACTTCTTGACGCAAGAAAAGGAGATTGGTCGGAGGAAGTGATAGCTGCATTGAAACTTCCGAGACACATTTTCCCGGAAATCGTACCTACAGGTACTAAAGTAGGAAAACTGACAGACGAGATATGTACAGAGCTTGGTCTTGACAAAATTGATGTTATGGCTGTCGCGGGACACGATACACAGAGCGCACTTGTGGCTGTTCCGGCATCGGAGGAAGATTTCATCTTTCTGAGCTGCGGCACGTGGTCCCTGCTTGGAACAGAGCTCTCAGAGCCTGTTATCAATGATAAGTCGGAATATTACAACATCACAAATGAAGGCGGTTACGGAAGAAAGATTTCGTTCCTGAAAAATATCATCGGCCTGTGGTGTATTCAGGAGAGCCGGCGGCAGTGGATCCGAGAGGGTCAGGAGTATGGATTCGGCGACCTGGAAATTATGGCGAAAGAAGCCCCGCCGCTCCGCTGTTTTATCGATCCGGACGCTCCGGAATTTACGCCGGCAGGTAATGTGCCGGACCGTATCCGCGGGTTTTGCAGGCGGACACGACAGCCGGTGCCGGAAAGTGTTGGGGAAATCGTGCGCTGTATCAACGAAAGTCTTGCCATGAAATATCGTCATGCAATGGAAGAGATTAAAGACTGTACGGGCAGAGAATATCAAACTGTGTACATGGTAGGAGGCGGTACGCAGAGCGCGCTTTTGTGTCAGTTTACCGCAAATGCATGCGGCTGTCGGGTCAGCGCCGGTCCGGTCGAGGCCACCGTACTTGGAAATGTGGCGTTGCAGCTTATGGCGTCGGGTGATATCAAGTCGCTTGGCGAAGCAAGGAAGATTATCAAACGATCTCAAGATATCAAAATCTATGAGCCTCAGGATACAGCAGCATGGGATGAGGCTTATGAGAGGTTTAAAAATATTATCAAGTAACACTTGACTGTCAAAGTGCTGCATGATTTAATGGAAATAGCATTTATATTGGCTGCCATTGATCCGAATAGAAAAGGAATCGGGAAATTCCCGGTTCCTTTTTAACAAAATTATTACAATGAGGAGGATATTTGATATGTTAAAAGGAATTCCGAAGATTATATCACCTGAACTTCTGAAAGTGTTGGCTGAGATGGGACACAGTGACAGACTGGTTATTTCAGATGGAAATTTTCCGGCTGAATCCATGGGAAAGGATGCAATCGTGATCCGCTGCGACGGACACGGCGTGCCGGAACTTCTTGACGCAATCCTACAGGTATTTCCGCTTGACACGTATGTGGTGCACCCTGTGAATCTCATGGAGGTAATGCCGGGAGATGATGTAGAGACTCCCATTTGGGATACCTACAAGGAAATTATCCGCAAATACGATGAGCGTGGAGATTCGGTCATCGGAACGATCGAGCGTTTTGCATTCTATGAAGAGTCAAAAAAGGTTTATGCTATTATTGCAACCGGAGAATCGGCTCTCTATGCAAATATCATGCTGCAGAAAGGTGTAGTCGCCGACTGATCGAAAAGAATATCCCGGCTACAGAAATACCATAAACGGAGGATACTATTCTATGTTGGATCATGTAGAAATCATTTTTGAAAATATGAAACCCATGACGAAGAAACTTAAGAAGAAGAATTATGAGAGCAATATGGAGGAGTTTTTAGGTAAGCACGGTCATTATTTTCGGGAAATGACGGAATTAACAGGGAATGCGGAGGACAAAGACGCGGCGGCTGATGAGATAGCGCATACTTTTACCGACTGCGTTGAGAGGAAGTTTATTTCTCCCAAAAAGGGTAAGATTGAGAATGTTGTCCAGCTTGACTTGAATTTTTTCATGATCTATTATGTCTTTCCGGCAATCCTTAAGACGGAACATGAAGATGCGGTCCTTATCGCCGATCGTATCAGGGATGAATGGAGTAAGCGGTTCAGAGACAGTGATATCCGGTATACGGATTATGACTCCATATATACGGCGTTCAGGGAAAAGATATTTGGGATTTTTTAAGAGTATGCGGAGGAGACGGACAGTGGCGACAAGAGTAATATGTTTTGCGAACAATAAAGGAGGAAGCGGAAAGTCGACGACATGTTCCAATGTGGGATATGGTCTGACACAGCTCGGGAGGAAAGTCCTGCTTATCGACGGGGACATGCAGATGAATCTGTCCCTATCCCTTTTTGATGAGGATACGGTACTCGGATTTGCGCAGGGGGAGAAAAATCTCTATGCAGGCATTCGCCGGCAGGATGACCTGGGCGGCTGTATCGTCCATACCGGATATGAGAATCTTGACCTGATCCCGTCCTCTACACTGATGAGCTCCATCGAGTATGAACTGTTTACCAAATGGCAGAGGGAATATATCCTGAAAAAAGGGATTAAGGGAATTCTGGATTCCGGAGCGTATGATTACATACTGATCGATGCCCCGCCAACGCTCGGCGGATGGGTGATGAACATTCTCTGCGCGTCGGATGAGATTATCATTCCGGTGGAGGCATCGCCGTGGGGGCTGTTCGGGCTGGGAAATATGTTCGAGTTTCTCGATCAGGTCAAGGAGATCGCGCCTGACCTGAAACTGGGAGGCATTGTGATCACCAAAGTGGATACAAGGAAAAGCTATTTCAAACAGACACTGGAGACGCTCAGAGAGCTTGAAGATGTAAAGGTATTTAATACATATATCCGTGTGGACAGCGCTGTGGAGTGGTCCCAGGATAAAAATACGCCGGTTATGGCATACAAAAAGAATGGAAGAAGTGCAAGAGAGTATATGGAACTGACCGGAGAGATTGATGCGGATGCATGAGGAATTGTTAAGAGAACTGTCGGTGATCACCGACGAGGAACAGGAGATCCTTGACGGCAGAAAAGAGATCGACCCGCAGATATACACGGAAAAGAAAAGTATGGTGATCGACAGCAGAAAACTTCTCCAGAAGGGGAAGCTTATCCAGGTGCGCCCTCACACCAGATTCGTACACTTTCCGAAGCATACTCATAACTATATCGAAGTGATCTATATGTGTCAGGGAAGTACAAAACATATAATTAACGGAAGAGAAGTCGTGCTGGAACAGGGGGATCTCCTGTTTCTCAACCAGAATGCGGTACAGGAGATCATGCCGGCCGGGCGGGACGATATTGCGGTGAATTTTATTGTGCTTCCGGAATTCCTCGATACAGCATTTTCCATGATAAGGGGTGAGGAAAACCAGCTCAGGGACTTCCTTGTGGGGGCGCTTTCCGGCAGGGACGGCGAGACGTCATGGATGTACTTTCATGTAGCGGATATCCTGCCCATACAGAATCTGATCGAAAATATGGTGTGGACGATCTTCTATGATTCGTCAAACAAGAGAAGCTGTACGCAGATTACAATGGGTCTGCTTATCCTGCAGCTTTTGAACTATATGGATAAAATGGAGACCGGCGGCTCTCCCTATGATTCGGAGATTACCGCTGCGGTTTTAAGTTATATTGAAGAACATTACAGAAATGGGACGCTTGCGGAGCTGGCCGGACAGATGGGATGCGATGTGTACTGGTTAAGCCGTGCGATCCGGCGCAGGACGGGAAGGACGTACAAGGAGCTGCTTCAGGAGAAACGGATGCAGCAGGCGGTATACCTGCTGACAAACAGTAAGATACCGGTAACGGACATTATCGAATCGATCGGATATGACAATACGAGTTATTTCTATCGGAAGTTCAGGGAGAAATACGGTATGAGTCCGAAAGAGTACAGAGGACAATTTGCACAAAATATCTGAATTGATTTTGTGGAAAATGCAAAAAAGAACCCTAAAACAAGTGAATGATAGCAAATAAGGACGCTGTTTTATATAAATAGCGTCCTTTTTTTGGACGCATTTGACAATTATAATAAAAAAAGAAAAAGATAAGGAGGCGCTTTCAGATGGAGAAGTATTATTTAGCCGTTGATATCGGTGCATCCAGCGGACGCCACATGCTCGCCAGCATGAAAGACGGGAAGATGCAGCTCGAGGAAGTGTATCGTTTCCCGAATGGAATGGATAATAAGAACGGAATGCTGTGCTGGGATGTAAACCGCCTGATCACGGAGATAAAAAACGGTCTCAAAAAGTGTAAAGAGATCGGTAAGATCCCGGTTTCCATGGGCATTGATACATGGGGCGTAGATTATGTCCTGCTCGATAAGGAAGGCAACGTTCTGGGCGATACAGTGGGATACCGCGACAGCCGTACAGAGGGAATGGATGAGAAAGTATATGAGGTTATCCCTCAGGATGATCTGTATGCGAGAACCGGCATCCAGAAACAGATCTTCAATACGATCTATCAGCTTATGGCTGTAAAGCAGTCTCATCCGGAATATCTGGAGCAGGCGGAGACGATCCTGATGATCCCCGATTACTTCAACTTCCTGCTCACAGGCGTGAAGAAAAATGAGTACACAGAGGCCACGACAGGACAGCTGATCAGCCCGAAGACTAACGACTGGGATTATGAACTGATCGATATGCTGGGATACAATTCCAAAATCTTTCTTCCGGTATCCATGCCGGGTACGGTAGTGGGAAACTTTACAGAGGAAGTGCGGAAAGAAGTGGGATTTGACTGCACGGTCGTCCTTCCGGCGACGCACGACACAGGAAGCGCGGTACTCGCGGTGCCGACAAACGATGACGATGCGGTATACATCAGTTCCGGCACATGGTCACTGATGGGCATTGAGAGGAAAGAGGCCGACTGCTCCATGGAGAGCATGAAGGCAAACTTTACAAATGAAGGCGGATACGATCACAGATTCCGTTATCTGAAGAATATTATGGGACTGTGGATGATCCAGTCTGTAAAGAAAGAGTTTGCTGAGGATCTGTCGTTTGCCGAAATCTGCGAGATGGCTTCCAAAGAGACGATCTCTTCTATTGTTGACTGCAATGACGATTGTTTCCTCGCACCAAAGAGTATGATCGAAGCGGTCCGGAAGTTCTGCCGCGATACGGACCAGCAGGTTCCGGAGACGGTGGGTGAGATATCATCCGTGATCTATAACAGCCTTGCAAAATGCTACGGCGATACCGTGGAGGAGATCGAGGCGATCACAGGCAGGAAGTACAGCACGATCTACGTTGTGGGCGGCGGAGCCAATGCTGGATACTTAAATGAGCTTACGGCAAAATATACAGGAAGAAAAGTTTCGGCAGGGCCGTCCGAGGCGACTGCTATCGGAAATATCATCGTACAGATGCTTCACGACGGTGTGTTTGCAAGTCTGCCGGAGGCAAGGACCTGTGTAAAAGAATCGTTTGATGTAAAAATGTACGGGTAATTATTAACATTGTCAAAAGACAGAGAAATAAATAAGAAACAGGAGGATTTCAAATGTTAGTTGAGACAAAAGCAAAAGTAGGCGTATTTTCTATCGCTCTGGGCGCATATCTGCCCCAGTTCCCGTCACTGGTGCCCGAGTTTGAGGCACAGTATGACGCGTTCAAGAAGACACTTCCGGATACAGTGGAGATCATTGACGGAGGAATGGTCACGACAAAAGAGCAGTCACAGGCAGCGGGGGACAAGTTCCGCGCGGCTGACGTCGACCTTGTATTTATGCAGCTTCTGACATACGCTACATCCTACAATATGCTTCCGGCGGTAAAAGATCTGGATGTTCCGGTCGTTCTCGTAAACGTACAGAAGTTAAAAGCACTGGATTACGACCATACGGATATCGCAAAATGGCTGGGTGAAGGCTATGCCTGCGGAGCCGTGGGCGAGATGGTGGCAGACCTTGAGAGATTCGGCAAGAGACACGCAGTGGTTACAGGCGTTGTCGAGGGCGGAGATCCGGCTGTACAGAAAGAGATCGAGGACTGGTGCCGTGCGGCTCAGGTGAGAAGAAGATTCCGCGATACGAACATCGCTCAGATCGGAAGGCCGTATCCGGGTATGATGGACCTTTATATCGACGAGTCCAACCTGTACAGAAGAATGCACCTGTATACAAAGCAGTTTGACTGGGAGAAGATGTGGGCGATTGCCGACGATATTACGGACGAAGACGCGATCCGTGCGAAAGCGCAGGACATCCTTGACACGTTCGATGTCGAGGGCGGCGGAAGCATCGAGGAAGTATGGGAGATGGCGAAATATGTCGTCGCATTTGAGCAGTGGGTAAAAGACGAGAAGCTCGGACTGATCGCTTCCCACTACGACGGGTTTGCACAGGGCAAGGCGGGCGTCCTTGACAGTATGCTCATCCCGGCGTTCTCCATGCTGATCAAGCAGGGAACAGCCTGCGCTGTAGAGGGTGATATGAAGGTTGCCATGGCAATGAGCATCTTAAAGACGATCTCCGGAACCGGACAGCTTGCAGAGATGTATTCCATTGACTTCAATGACGATATTGCGATCATCGGACACAGCGGATCCGGAGATGCCGACATTTCCTGCAGGAAACCGACCATGAAGATCGTGAAAGTATTCCACGGCAAGACAGGCGGCGGATATCTGACACAGTTCTATCCGTACACAGGCCCGGTTACATATCTTGCGATCACACAGGACGGAGACGGACACTTCAAATTTGTAGTGGCAGAGGGCGTCAATGAGGAAGGACCGATCCTTTCCTTCGGTGATACAAACATGAGAACACGTTTCACCTGCG
>CAZJRY010000020.1:24460-25868 GCA_964548625.1 uncultured Mediterraneibacter sp. | reverse complement strand
GTAAGCGGCGTCCGGAGATCGTGGGATACGTTTGTCACAAGCTCGGTCTTCATCCGCTCGTTTTTCACTTCTTCATCTACCGCTTTCTTGAATCCTTTCTGGATCTTCTTCAGCTCATCCCGGATCGGATTGAACAGTCCGATATCTCCCTCGATCGGGGCGTCCAGATGTCCTTCCGCAAGCTGGTTTGTAGATTTCAGCAAAAGCTTATATTGCTTCTGAAGATCTTTCACATATTTTTTCAGGAACAGGAACAGGAGCACAGAGTAAATGATCAGTGCAAATGCCCCGTAATACCAGAGAAAGCATACGACCGCCAGAATAATACAGTTGATGACCACGATCTTTCAGAGCGTCCGGTTCGTCTTCTCACGGAAATCAATATGTTGCAGCGCGTCATACTGTTTTGCGAAAAAGGCTTTGCTCCTCTTTATGATGCCGCCCGCTTTTCTCACCATCTCTTCATCGCTCTCTGTTCCCTCCCCGCGATAATGGCGGATCAGTTTCATGGTCAGCGTCCGGTCACGCCAGTACGCGCCTTTCAGACGGATCATTGCCCGCAGGGAAGTCACAGTCCAGAAGATCAGGCCGAAAACGAAAAACCATACGGCAAAATTGAAAGCCGCCGCGATGATCTCCATGCCGTGTCCCCCATCCGGCAGCAGAGTTCCCTGTATTGTCTGTTCCACGATCCTTGCAGGAGTCTCATCCAAAGATGCGGCATACACAAAGAGCCACACAAATATCGGCACTTCAAAAGGCACCTGAAATATCTTCATCCCGCTGATATCCAGCTTTCTCCTTGCCGGAAGAAGAAGCGCTGCGGCAATGACCATACAGCACAGAGTACGGAGCGTACTCCCATAATAGGATGTATCTTCTACGCTATACAGCTCATAGCTGTCTTCCGTATATATTTCCGTGAATGTATTCAAATCTTCCTGACTCATGCCGTAGATAACGGTAACGCCATCCGGGGACACGATACTTGAAATATCCTCACCGTATTCCACTTCCTGTGCAGAAGACAGATAAGTAGATTCCAGATCGTATTCTTCCTCCGGGCTTAACGCGGTTCCGTCGATCCGGACAGACGACAGCTCTCCATCCTGCGAGAATGTATAATATGCACGGAATGCATAGCCGGCATCCTCTTCGCTGTTTGCCTGAAGATTCTCCGCCGTTGCTTCATCCACATTTTTCAGGAGCTGTTTCCCGTCGCTGTCGAAGACTTCATAATCAAAATATTTCTTCGTCAGTTCGAATTCTCTCTGCCCGTACTCTCCAAGCACATCGGCCGGATCTGTCTCTTCGAGATATTCGTTGCAGAGAAGATAATTTCCCTCTGCCAGATCATAGGAAATGTTGCTGAGGGCATTCTCATACTGATATTCCGTCTGTGTCTCTT